>JAYEFW010000037.1:1404-3257 GCA_034658795.1 Thermodesulfobacteriota bacterium | reverse complement strand
AAATTACAAACAGATAATAGAAGAGCTTGAGGACAGCAGCGAATTGCTGAAGGATGCCGACTCTGAAATAAAAAAATTAGCACGGGAAGAAGTTAACTCATTAAGTACTGAAAGGGAGAAGCGGGAAAAAGAGCTTAAAAAGCTGCTTATTCCTAAGGATCCGCTTGATGTAAAAAATGTATTAATTGAAATAAGAGCCGGGACAGGAGGAGAGGAGGCAAGCCTGTTTGCAAATGATCTGTTCAGAATGTACAGCAGATATGCTGAAAACAGATCCTGGAAGGTTGAGATCATGAATCATCATACAATGGGCTCAGGTGGTTTAAAAGAGATTGTAGCGATGATACATGGTAAAGGAGCATATAACCGCTTTAAATATGAGAGCGGTACTCATCGTGTCCAGCGTGTCCCTACAACTGAAACTCAAGGAAGAATACACACCTCTGCGGTTACAGTGGCGGTTTTGCCCGAAGCAGAAGAAGTTGAAGTCCATATTGATCCAGGTGAAATTAAAGTTGATGTATATCGTTCAAGCGGACCAGGGGGTCAATCTGTAAATACTACCGATTCAGCCGTGCGTATTACTCATCTGCCAACAGGCCTTGTTGTTACTTGCCAGGATGAAAAATCACAATTAAAAAACAAAAACCGGGCCATGAAGGTTTTGCGCGCCCGTCTTCTTGACAGTAAGATCAGAGATCAAAATGAAAAGAGGTCGGAAGAACGGAAAAGCCAGATAGGAAGCGGGGATAGAAGTGAAAGGATAAGAACATATAACTTTCCACAGGGCAGGGTTACAGACCACAGGATCGGACTTACCCTTTACAAACTGGAAAGTATTATGCAGGGAGATATGGATGATATAATTGACCAACTTACAACATTTTATCAAACTCAGGCATTACAGAATGCAGAATCAGTCAAACTCAGAGTTTCCTGAATGGACAATAATTAAACTCCTCGATTGGACTACTTCGTATTTTAAATCCCACAATATTGACAGCCCAAGATCAACCTCTGAAATACTCCTGGCGCATACATTAGGCTTAAAAAGGATAGATTTGTATTTGCGCTATGATCAGCCGCTTACTCTCGATGAACTTTTGCTGTTCAAAACATATATAAAAAGGAGAATTAACAGGGAACCGGTTGCATATATCGTGGGCACCAGAGAGTTTTGGTCTATGGATCTATCTGTGACAAAGCATGTACTGATTCCACGCCCTGAGACAGAATGCCTTGTTGAGTCAGCGCTTTCACTTCCGGAATTGGGTCCTGGGCCAAAGCGTATTTTAGAGCTTGGTACAGGTTCCGGCGCAATAACACTGGCGCTTGCATCTGAAAGGCCGGAGTATATCTATTTTGCATCTGATAGTTCAGATAAAGCTGTTAAACTGGCATTTATGAATGCAAAACTTCATCGTCTTGATGGAAAAATAAATTTTTTTACCGGAGATTGGCTTGAGCCGTTAAAAAATACCGGACAGCTATTTGACATGATTATATCCAATCCTCCTTATATCAGGACGTTGTCCATACCTGAACTCCAGCCTGAGATATACAGATATGAGCCCATTAGGGCTCTTGACGGTGGTAAAGCCGGCCTGGACCCAATTAAAAAAATTATCTTTGAAGCTCATGCCTTCCTTGTACAAAAGGGAATACTTTTGCTGGAGATAGGACATGATCAAAAAGATCAGATTAAAAAAATTATAGATGATTGTGGGAATTATGAAAATGTTGTCTTTAAAAAAGACTACAGTACTCATTATAGAATGGTTTGTATGAGGAAAAAATAAAAAACTATTGCAGAGCATTATAATATTTGTTAATTTAAAAAGGTTTGTATATAT
>JAYEFW010000037.1:0-1304 GCA_034658795.1 Thermodesulfobacteriota bacterium | reverse complement strand
TATGTCTTATATCACAATGAAGGAACTCCTTGAGGCAGGAGTACATTTCGGTCATCAGACAAAGCGCTGGAATCCCAAGATGAAACCTTATATTTTTGGGGCAAGGAACGGTATCTATATCATAGATCTTCAGAAAACCGTTCGTATGTTTAAAAATGTATATGACTTTATAGTCGATTTGGCTGCAAATGGCGAGTCAATCCTTTTTGTAGGAACCAAAAAGCAGGCGCGCGAATCTATTTATGAAGAGGCCAATAGATGCGAGATGTTCTATGTCCATAACAGATGGCTTGGCGGAATGCTTACAAATTTTCAGACAATAAAACAGAGTATCGACCGCCTTGATTATCTCAATAATATAATAAATGATGGATCAATTAACCTTTTCCCCAAAAAAGAAAGGTTGAAACTTCAAAAGTCCCGGGTAAAACTTGACGACGTACTTGGCGGAATCCGTTCCATGAATAAGCTTCCTGGTGCTATATTTATTGTTGATCCCAAAAACGAGGCAATTGCAGTTCGTGAGGGAAAACGGCTGAAGATTCCAATTATTGCTATTGTTGACACCAATTGTGATCCAGACGAAATAGATTACATTATACCGGGCAATGATGATGCTATTCGGGCGATAAGACTGATTTCATCCAGAATTGCTGAAGCTTGTATTGAGGGAAAACAGCGCTTGTTGGAAAAACAGCAGGCTGAGGCCGATAAAGAGATAGAGGATGAAGCCGAAGGTTCACCAGTAGATTCAGAGTTAAAACCCGGTGAAAGAAAGATTATTGCAGACGGTTCTAAGGGACCTGTCGTCGAGATAATCAGAAAAACAGCTCCCATAGCTTCTTTAGAAACCTCAGATGATAAAGAGAGCGAAAAATCAGGAGAAACTACTGAAGCAAAGGATATAGGAGAATAATAATGACGGCAATAAGTGCTATAATGGTTAAACAGCTCCGTGAAAAGACCGGAGTCGGAATAATGGATTGTAAAGAAGCACTTTTACAGAGCAATGGCGATATAGATAACGCAGTCGATTTTTTAAGAAAAAAAGGGTTGGCAACAGCGCAGAAAAGGGCCGGAAGAGCTATGAGCGAAGGATTAATCCAACCTTATATCCATATGGGCGGCAAGCTGGGAGTGCTGGTTGAGATAAACTGCGAGACCGACTTTGTTGCAAAGAATGATGACTTTAAAGAATTTGCTAAAAATATAGCTATGCATATAGCGGCAACCAATCCTGTTGGAATCGCATCCAATGATGTGCCGGAGGAAGTCATAAATAAAGAAAAGGAAATATATCGTGC
>JAYEFW010000036.1:2549-5598 GCA_034658795.1 Thermodesulfobacteriota bacterium | reverse complement strand
GGTCATGTTCCACGCCCTCAAGCAGCTCTTTGGCCCGAGTCAACGGGTCAAAGCCGGAATCCGCCTGCTTGCTTTCGATGATCTTCTCATCCTCCAACAACACCAGTTCAATACTGCGCGAACCGATGTCTATGCCCGCATATCTCATATAGCTTCCTCTATCCTTTCATTATTTAAGCAACTCCACAAACGCCTCAACCCTTGTTTTGAGCTGGCCCACATCCTCCATGCTGTAATCGGTGTCAATCCGAAGGGTGGGGATATTCTTTGCCTCAAGGGCCTTTTCCACAGGCATTGATTCCATGAGATATGGTTGACAGAATTGCAGACCATAATGAATTACGCCATTTGCCTGATATTTTTCAACCATCTCCTCAATATGATTGAGCCGATCCGTGTTTGGCGTGAATATAGCGCAGTCAACCTGAAAGTACCGGTCTATGATAGCTTCCATGAGTTCATCAACCGTTGTGCCACTATCATCGGTCAAATTGCGTGTACACCGTTCGCCAACACAGGATTCCTCTCCCACAATCACGGCGCCAGATGTCTCTATGATCCATGGCAGCTTCCAGTTGGGAACAGCCATGGGGCAGCCGGATAATAGGATCCTTGGGGTTCTTTTTGGGAAAACGCCTTTGCCGTTTTCGATCCGTTTTTCCAGTTCATCGCAGATCTTGTTTACCGATTCGGTGAAGCGCGCCGGATTGTCATAGAAAAAGACCTGACTGGCTAACAGGGCATCCAGGCCGGAAATAGGGGCAGGATCAGCCTTACGTAAACTTGAAAGCCTGTAAATTGCTTTTCGTTTATTATTGACGATCTCAATCCCCTTTTTGAGCCTTTCCGCATCAATGGTTATGCCTGTGAGTTTTTCAATCGCCTCCTTAAAGCGAACATACTCAGCCTTCAAAAGAGCCCTTCCTTCTGCTGATTTTACCTGCGGCAAATCCATGACATAGAGGTTAGAAATAAGATCCTTTAAAGTCTCGTAAGATTTCTTTTTCCCGTCACAGGTGTTTTCCCCCACGATCATGTCTGCGGATTCCATATAGGGACACACCTTTCCCAGCTTGAACCCAAAGGCCGACTTGATAAGTGAGCAGGTATTTCGGGGCAGGAGCTTTTCCACCTCTTCGGTAGCAAAATCAGCCCCGGCGCAGAGACCAACCAATATAGCATCAGCAGCCCGCACGATCTCTTCCGGCACAAAAACGCAAAAGCTGCCGATTACTTTGCGGCCGACAGCCTTCTCGCCCATCAATTCTTTAATCCGCAGGCCATGGATTTCGCTCATTACAAAATCAAAGTATCCCATGCCTTCTGGCCGATTCTTCTGTGCCAGATAAATATCCTGATAGCCTTTTCCGAGGACCTTCAGCAAGGCATCATGCGCCTTAAGATCCAGTTCAAGACTTTCCCACATGCTCTTGTAATCTTCGCTCATTTTTTTCTCCTGTATTTCCCCTATTTTGCCTCGTTACAGCAATTTTGTGCGATTGTTGTTTCAGGATAATCAAAATAGAGAATCAAAAAGTGTCCCTCTTTAAATTAGTAGTCTGAAAAATAAGAACTATATAAGGAAAGCCGATTTGTCAAATTGGAAAAACCAATACGTTTGGGGTTGGTGATAGGAAAGGTTGGGTATATTTTTTTAGTGTAGCTTGTTATAGACTTTCAGATAATTAATTTCACAAGGCTAGAAGGAGGAAGGCGTATTAGTTATACGTCGACGACTGATAACGCAGTGAAATTATTTATCTGAAAGTCTATAACAGAAAATCAAAAATAGCCTGGCATAGAGGTGAGGCAGTTCTTTTTTCATCTTTCATAAGATAAAATTTCCGCTTCATGTTAACTCCTTTTATTTTTAATGCCTTGAGTATGCCTGTTTTAAGCTCAGTTCCAAGTGCCCTGGAAGACAAAATGGATATACCGAGGCCTGCTTTTATTCCTTCTTTTACGGCCGTGGAAGAGCCAAGTCGAGCCACGATATTTAGTGATTTTATGGGTGATAATTCATGCTTTTGGAGATAATTTTCCATAATTTTTAAAGTACCTGAACCTTTTTCCCTTAATATAAAAGGCTCTTTAAAAAGTTCCTCAACCGTGATCTTTTGTTTCTTTGCCAGATTGTGGCTGGCCGGAACTGCCACTACTAGTTCATCATCCCATAATTCATAATAAGTTAGATTTTTTTTTGAGTTTTTGGAGCCGACAATACCCAGCTCAAGAGCGCCAGTGGCAACGCCGTCTTCAATCCTGCTGGTATCAGCAATGGTGAGTATAACAGATATATTGGGGAATTTTTTGCTAAATTGTTCAATGTATTTTGGAAGTATATATTCGCCTGGAATTGTGCTGCCGCCGATATGGATTTCTCCTTGCTTTACTCCTATAAAGTCTTCCATTGCAAGACATGCCGTTCTTTTCATATCAAGCAAAAGCCGGGCATGCGCAAACAGAAGTTTGCCGGCCCTGGTTGGAACGACTTCTCTGCCTAAACGGTCAAGAAGTTTTGCTCCGATCATTTTTTCAAGATTTGATATTCTTTCACTAACTGAAGCCTGTGCCAGAAAAACAGCAGAAGCAGCTTTTGAAAAACTTTTATATTCGACTACGTTGCAGAATATTTCCAGTTGTCGGAGGTCAAAATCTATTGATGATTTTCGAGGAGAGTGTTTCATTTTTTTATGAGAAATGCGGACTAAAACTGTCTGGGCTTACATATAATTTCCCGAATACGCAGATCAAAAAGGTCGGACTGATTTGCGGGCTTTATAACCAGCGCTGCATCAGCGCCTCTGGCTGTCCCGCCTATTGAGATGATATCATTGCCTGTAAGCGCGCCAGCATCAGCCGCCATTATTGATACCTCTACAGCGACTTTAGTTCCCTGCCCGAAAAGTCTTAATGTATCTGCTATAAGCAGCACCGGATATATACCTGTATATTTTTTTGTTATAGACCGTTCAACGCCGGAAAGAGCATGTGTAGCCGATATTACAGTTACGCCTTTTTCTTTAAGATCATTTTTAATATCATCCGA
>JAYEFW010000036.1:0-2449 GCA_034658795.1 Thermodesulfobacteriota bacterium | reverse complement strand
ATATTGAAGGTGTTGATAAATCAGTAGTTTTTGGATTCCCATGGAGAAGTTCGGATTTATCTAAAAGACACAACGATTATATTCTGGAAGCTGTAGATAGATTTCCTGGGCGTTTAGCAGGTTTCTGCTGTATTGATCCTTTTAACAAAGATGCGGTGCATGAAGTTGTTAGATGCCTTGAAGGCGGGCTTTCAGGCATTGGCGAGATTGCATTATATCAATCAGGAATTGATGGAGCTTCACAGGAAAAGCTTAAGCCGCTTATGGAAATATGCGAAGATAAGAACCTTCCTGTTCTGATCCACACCAATGAACCCGTGGGCCATTATTATCCAGGCAAGACTCCAAATACACTTGAGCAAATCTACAGTCTTGTCAGAAAGTTTTCAAATAACAAAATTGTACTTGCACACTGGGGTGGGGGGATGTTTTTTTTCAATCTTCTGAAAAAGGAAGTCGGAGAATACTTGAAAAATGTTTATTTTGATACAGCCGCATCTCCTTTTCTGTATTATCCTCAAATATATCAAATAGCGATTCAGATTATTGGAAAGAACAAGATTCTTTTTGGCAGCGACTTTCCGCTTTTAAAGCCCTCTAAATATTTCAAGGAGTTCGAAAAGGCCGGTCTTTCAAAGGATGAAATAGAAAGCATTTGCGGTAATAACGCTGCCGGCCTTCTTAACCTGAGTTGAGCGATTTTTAATCAAGCATACATATTTGAAATTTACAAATTGATTGTGAAGAATCATGAACCGGCTGTCAGCAAGTCCCCAAAGTGAATAGTTTTATCAAAAAAATCACTTTTCACAACAGACTCGCTTATTTCACCTTCATAAATCAATACAGGGCGAATGGAAATATTTTTAGGCCTTTTCAGGGTTGCAATTTTCTTATCAATTTCATTGATCACATTGCGATTTATTTTTTTCTGAAATTTAATTTCACACAGGTAAAGCGTATTAAATTTTGTTTGAATGAGGAGATCAATCTGGCATGCGCCTTTGTTTGTTTTGGTTGGATTTTGAAAATATGGTGACGCACTTATTATACTATTAAAATCTATTCCGATATATTTAATAATTGCAGGTATATTATGTATAACAAGATTTTCAAACTGCAAAGCTATTATACTATTCCATCCGGGCAAATTTTCGATTCCGGTATATTGAAACAATCCTTGTTCTATTCTATCTTTAACAGGATCAATATATTTCAAATAAAACCTTAGATAATTATCCTTTATTCTGTATTTACTCAGCCTGGATTGTTTGCCTTTAAAATTATATACATAATCTCTTTTGATAAAGCCTGATACTTTTAGATCGTGCAGATATTCACTTATATCACCGTTTCGCGATCTTCCTGTAAGCTTTGCAATTTCACTAACGGAACAATTTTGTTTTGAGAGAGCTTTTACGATCTTCTTATATATTTTAGCCCGTTTGTTAAAAATATCATTGAATATTTTTTCAAACTCTTTAACAAGAATACCTCCTTTATCAAAACACATTTTTTTGATATTTTCTTCAGCACTCTCCTTGATATTTATTTCTTCCAAATATTTAGGAACTCCTCCAGTTACTGAAAGAAGCTTCAATTTTTCCATGGATG
This sequence comes from Thermodesulfobacteriota bacterium, assembly GCA_034658795.1. Classification (GTDB taxonomy): domain Bacteria; phylum Desulfobacterota; class Desulfobacteria; order Desulfobacterales; family ETH-SRB1; genus B13-G4. Next base: position 835 of record JAYEFW010000036.1, on the reverse strand, counting down.
AAATCAGATTTTTTTTTCTCTGCCAGAATTTGTTGCAATCTGTTAGAGGCAGCTCTTCAAGATTTATTTCAAGAGAAATCCGTCCTACAAAATCTGTATCCTTTAAGATATTTTTATCAATCCATGATGAGGCAGATCCGCACAATACCAAAATTAGATGGTCATTTTTTTTAAATCTTGTGTCCCATGCAATTTTAAGCTTTCCTGGAAAATCTGAATCTTTGCCTGCCATCCATGAAATTTCATCGAGAAGAATTAAGGTTCTTCCTGTTCGTGTATGACTTGAAAGATGTGAAAACGCATCATTCCAACTTTCCAGCGGTACCGCTGGAATATCAAAAATATTTTTCATCTGTTCACTGAAATTTCTACGCTGATCTGCATCTGTGATAAAATTTCTTGGTGCAAGTCCCTGAATCTCACAAAAAAAATCAAATTTTTTACTGAATTCTTGGATCAGTGTACTTTTCCCTATCCGCCGCCGCCCACTTACAACCACCAGGCTTGCTGTTTTTTTTCCCAGGAGCCCATTGAGTTTTCTTAGTTCATCTCTTCGGCCATAAAACATAATTTTCCACGAGACCTTTGCAAAACGTCCCCTTTTGCCCGATTACTGCGTCAGTCTCAAATTTCAATCCTCGAAATACTCAATGTATTCCTGTGGTTGAAATTTGCGCCTTCCTTGTACTCGAACAAAATTGAACATTTTTCAAAGGTCTCTCCTCTACAAAATAATTTTTGAAGTTTTATAGAGAAGTGTATATCGCATAATTTTCCTCTATACAACGTTTTTTATCGTTTTATAGATGTTTTTGGATCACATTAAACACCTCTA
>JAYEFW010000035.1:4070-5649 GCA_034658795.1 Thermodesulfobacteriota bacterium | reverse complement strand
AGCATGTTGCGGGGTAGTTCATTTTGCAAATGCTTTCACTGCTCTGAGTTTCGGGAGTTTTCGTCCCAGGAATTGAACATTCGGACCGCATTGGACAGTGCGTGTTTTTTGCTCGTTCAGCATCAATCCCAATCGCTTCAGACTTTTGCCAACATAAGCATGTGCTTTTATTGCGTTGACTCTGGATTTTGCAAAGACAAGAAAATCGTCGGCAAAACGAACAAACGGAAGGTTTTTTGCCGTCATGTCATTGTCCCACGAGGTCAGATAAATATTACACAAAAAGGGAGAAAGAACCGCTCCCTGGGGAATTCCCCTGGGAGCAGACAAGAACCCTCTTTTTGCGGTTCCAGCGTCCAGCCAGCGTATTATCAATGCTATCATTTCTCGATCAGTAATAATGGATTTCAAAATTTTGATAAGCGGCTTGTGGGAAATGTTGTCGAAATAACTTTTAATATCAGCATCAACTACCCAACTTAAACCACACAGCATATATTCCCTTACCCTGGATAAAGCCATGTCAATGGTTCGTCTCGGGCGATAGCCAAAGCTGTCGTGATGAAAGATTTTCTCTCCGATCGGCTCTATTACAGTCAAAACAGCTCGCTGAGCCACTTTATCCTTTAAAGTGTTGGCCGATATTATTCGTTGTCTGCCATCACCTTTGTTTACAGGGAAAAAGCGAACAGGGTCAGGCATGTACACGCCGGTTCTCAGTTCATTGGATAGTTTGACAAGGTGGTATGCAAGATTTGATTCCATCTCTTTTCGAGATAATCCGGTCGTCCAGATAGCCTTATCATTCTGGAATCTTTTCCATGCCGCGTTTAGGATTTCGGGTGATGCTGCTTTTTCTAAAAGGTTGGACATAGATCCTCAGTTTTTGTTGTCAGTTAATGCAATGTAATTTCATCTTCAACCCTTAGTTAGAATAATACGATATTACCGAGTAAATTGCGTTTGGATCAAAAATAATTTCTTACATTACAGTTCTGGGGCATCCTTCCAACAAGAACAAGGCACGAAGCCATGAACACTTCACCGGTACCATTACATTACAGTTCTGGGGCATCCTTCCTACTAAAATGTTGCCGAAAGAAGAAGAGTTGGCGATAGGTACCATTACATTACAGTTCTGGGGCATCCTTCCTACGCAGTTTTGGTTTTTTATTCCACCTTTCTAACGGTACCATTACATTACAGTTCTGGGGCATCCTTCCTACGGCGCTTAAAGAGTTAATAACCGAAAATCGAGGAGTACCATTACATTACAGTTCTGGGGCATCCTTCCTACAAGCAACGATGATATTTCGCTTGAACGAGCGAAGTACCATTACATTACAGTTCTGGGGCATCCTTCCTACTGGCTCAGAACCCGAAAGAGCTAAAATCAATAAAGTACCATTACATTACAGTTCTGGGGCATCCTTCCTACTGGCTCAGAACCCGAAAGAGCTAAAATCAATAAAGTACCATTACATTACAGTTCTGGGGCATCCTTCCTACATTGCTGGATGTCGGCAATAAGGCCGGTTATTGTACCATTACATTACAGTTCTGGGGCATCCTTCCTACC
>JAYEFW010000035.1:0-3970 GCA_034658795.1 Thermodesulfobacteriota bacterium | reverse complement strand
GTACCATTACATTACAGTTCTGGGGCATCCTTCCTACCCCCTTACGTTTTTGAGGGCGTGCTTCCAGGATGCTCCCAACTTACTAAAATTATACATTAAACATGCTATGTCATTATATAGCATTTTGACCTGCTCCCAATGACGTCGATCAGGATGCCCCATCCACAACCTGTTGATATTACGCCAGATAAAGCTAACTTTTTCTCTTCACTGTCATCTTGAAAAATGCTATGCAAAAAATAATATATTATTTCAGATAGTTATCCTTTTTAGTCCATTGTTATTATCCTTTAATTAGTGCCCTTTGGGCGAGCTGTTAAGCCGATGAACTTACTTACCAGCTTACCAGGTAACAGCTCAATAAGCCAGAGCATTAATTTCTATATTCGCTATTAAATACAATGCCCGTGAATGAATCATATTCAGACAATGTGTAATAGGGGACATGTTACCTTCTAACCTTATCGCAGATATTGGCTTTCCAAGTGTCATTATAGTTACCCGGAAGCGGGCACTGATTCATTACGATCTTTTTGCAATTAGCAGGGTTCTTCCAACAGTTCCTAAAATACGTTTGTCCTGCATCCTCTGTACCTGGTTTCCGCTCAGACGTTCAGAGGACAGGGGGCATTCTATTCGATGGGTTACTTTCCATCCTGTTTTAGATAGAACCCTGTGGTAGTCGAATATTGTGATTGATTTATCGGGTTTCTCTTTTAAAGCGGGTGCGGATTCAAAATCCCTCCAGTCGGCATTCAGGAAGGCCATCCTGGTCGTTTCTTTTGATTTTCTGTGGGCCAGCAGGAAGAAGCCTTCAAGAAAGCTCTCATACTCCTCCTTTGTATAGGATGAGATTGAAGGAGTTTTCTCATTTGCTTTTTCTCTGTATGCCTTTTCTTTTTTGATGTAATATGGCGGGTCAAAAAAGATCAGATCCGGTTTTCTAATTATAGGCCAAACCACATTTAGGGCGTCCCAATGGTGATATTGAATTTCCGGTCGATTATTCCTCGTTGCAATATCAAAAGATTGACATTTTCGCCCAAAGAGAAGGCACACATCAGGGACAACCCCTCCGCCGGCCATTGGGTCGAGGATGAGATCCCCGGGTTTTGTGAAATAGAATAGTGTGTGCGCAATTAGTTGGGCTGGTATCCGTCCGGGCCAGTCGTTTCCGAATCGTTCATCGCATTCGTTAAAATTCCACTGATCCCATGTGCGAAGTCCCCAGCCAAGCTCTTTGAATTTTTCCTGATCAGTTTTTTCTTCTAATCGTAATGCCCAGACAAGTGCAAGATCCATGTTGTAATGTCTGGCGATGTATTCCATGTCTCTGCCCTGGGCGAGCAAATTACCAATATTGCCAAAATCAGCATTATTGGTAATTTGAGAAATTCTTTGTTGATTTATCCCCACTGTTTCCGAAATTTTCTCCTGAGGCCATCCAAGGAGGCTCAAGCGAAGGATAACTGTGTTTCGGCTTGCTTTCTGCCGGGCTCTAATATCTGAGATCCAGGTATTTACTGTCTGCCGTATTACCCCTAATTTTTCTGCCAGGGCCTCTTCAGTCCATGTACATTCCGGGTCTGTTGATGCAATATCACGGGCGATCCGCTTTTTATCGCCGGGGCTTAATCTGTCTCCATGTTTGATATTACATTCGGCTGATTCAAGGAGAAGCGCTGTTTTGTTTTTCTCGTAATCAAGGGGCTTGTCCTTCCATTCAACTGCCGCAATCTCTTTGATTCCCTTTTCCTTAAACGCAAACCAGCGGTGGATACCATCTATGATTATGGTCGCTTCGGTTGTTTGATCGCCTTCCGCATAGTTAAAGACTCTCTGAATTTTGATCGGCGGAAATTGAGCGCAGATCTCAAGCGCTTCAGCATATGCGTTAATGGTTTTCTCGCTTTTACTTCCTCTTGGATAGATGAACTGATCCCAGGTTAAATCAGAAACAGGAAAAAGCAATGTTGAATTTATAATGTTTACTTTTGAATTCACAGATTTCGCTCTTTGCCCCTTTGTGCCTGATCTTCACACTAATTGTATCCTTATTCGCCCTGCGTCTTTCAGCATCTTCTGGATTTCTGTTGGCAGGTAAATCTGGTTATTCCCGGTGATGGCCAAGCGGCCTGTGTAGGTCTCTCCTGTGTTCAGATTCTGTATTCGCACGGCGACTTTCTGTTTGTTTTCTGTGCTGATTCCTTCTTCGGCGGCAAGATCCCTCTGTTCTTTTGGGATAATGATCTGTTCTTCGTAGCCGTCTTCATTTATTTCCCATTCGATCAATTGCATATTAACTGCCTCCTTTTCGGTTTGTTTGGCCCTGTTGGAATGTTTTCACGATTCCATGGGTAAAGAAGAACCCCGCGGTCCCGCTTTTTTTGACAGGATAAACAGGATTAACTGGATTTATATCAATATCTATTTTTGCCTGCCCACCTCCAGAGGATTATCTTGTCAAATGTTTTTCATCCGGTAAAGTGTTTATGCCAAAGCAGCTATCTGTTTAAAAATTATTTGCGGCTTACTTGTAATTTCTATGTAATCTTTTCTACATTTATTGCATTAGGGCCTTTTTCTCCTTGTTCAATATCAAATTTGACTTTGTCATTCTCATCTAAAGTTTTAAAACCAGATGCTGCGATGCCGGAACGATGAACAAAGACATCAGGTCCATCTTCCTGCTCAATAAAACCATAACGTATTTTATCATTAAACCATTTTACTGTACCGTATCTTTCACCAGTAAAATTTTTTGAGTCCTTCATATGTTTGTCGTGTATAACCTCAGCTTTTTGTCCTGATACCGGATGAAAGGCATTGGCGCCAGCTTCTTCAACTCTGAGCAACTTCTCAAGCTTTTTCGCGTTTTTTTGGGCAGCAACGCTTAACTCCTCCAAGTTCCATGCCTCCCACGGGGTAATCAAACGCGCCTGGAATTCAGAGATTGATAACCACTTCTTCTTAAGGGCCTTATGCTCTTCCAGTCCGGGGTAGCATATCAACCCGTGATTTCCTGTAGGGATTCGCAGTAGCTGTCGTAAATCCTGGATATGCTTGATTTCATCCCAGTTGCTCGCTCCAAACCATTTTGCGAGTTCGGTTTTTCCTGCATCAATGTAATCCTGCTTATCAAGCCCATTTCCCCAAATCCCAAGAGATTTTCTGATAAGAATGTCTTTTACATCAATTTTCACACTCCCCATGCCCAGAGGTTTACCCCTGCCAAGGCGATTTGCCATTCCTGGTTCAAGCTCGATAGAATATATGAGATTCCCAAGTTCCGACTTAGTGAGGTTTTCAAATACGATCTGAAATCGGAATCTATTGCCTGCAGCCAGAGGCTCAATAGTGGTATTATTCTCGGTCGGTTCAACAGAATCAATTTCTACACCATCGGGATGGTTGACATATATCTTTCGTCCCGGAATTGTGGCATTCCCATCTCGTATGGGCCATGTGGCCCGTGGACGCTCCAAGAGTTTTATTGTTATTGGTTTGCCATTATCTCCTTCAATATACCCATCTCCATTGGAATACCATTTGGCCTTATTTTCGTTTCCCGCCTCATCATTACTTAACAATCTTGCAAAGCCGAATCGCACCCGTCCCCTGAAACTCGTTGTGCCGAAAAGACTGCAAGTGGGGCATAGCTCGAAAGGTAATCTGGAGATGTATTCACTGAGGCATTCGGGGTAACAGGTTTCACAATCTTCCAGGCATTCCCCGTCGCATGGACGGAGGTCTTTGTATCCATCGAGGAATTTTTTACCAAGTGGCAATCTATCGGTCTTTCTTGAAATACACACGGGAATAATATTCTCTGCATATATACCCTCAGGCTTAAAGTACATCAGGTCGCCATCTGTTAATCGGTCATTAATTATCTGGGTCCGAAAATTCCCCACAATTTTACCTGTATTATGACCATATGCTTCGAGTATATCTTCATATTGCTTTTTGG
>JAYEFW010000034.1:18861-20508 GCA_034658795.1 Thermodesulfobacteriota bacterium | reverse complement strand
ACTGTCAGCCAGTATAGATCGGGATTAAGTTCATGAAGTTTGCCATCATCAGGCGGCCTTGAACAGTTTGTATAGGAATAGGTTGCCTGAAATATGAAAATACCATCCTTTTCTTCATTTGCAGCCATATAGTTCTTCTTGAAAGTGCTTGACGTAAGGCTGTTTGCCTCCGCAATCTGGTGTAATTCTTCGTTTGTAAACTTCATAAGAATTGACCTTGATATTCCTCTTTCGGAAATCCGCATCAAAGCTCTTGATTCGCTGCTTCCTACGTAAACGGTGCTAATACATGGAATTTTTTTCAGGTACTGGGCTGCTACAATAGCAGCGGTTCTTCTGCCACCGGCAGCGACGGAAAGGCCATAGTACTCAAAAAACTTTTTTTGTATATCCTCTGCGTATTTATCTCCCTTTTCATACAGATCTTTTGATATATAGCGAAGGCTTTGGGCAAGGGCTTCGGCCGCATCTGCAATAGGCCAGTCAATTTTTACATGAAAATGAGAAAGATTGTAACTGTCTCTTTTCTTAATACCCGGAGTTCTTTGAATAAGAAGAGCGTAATCGACTGGAAGAAGACTTTTAATAAAGTCATAAAAATGAACAGAGTCGAGGTATTTCTGATTTCTGTCAAAGTCGTCTGAAAGTCGAAGTGTTTTGGAATGTAGAAGATTTGTTTTTGCGGTTTTGTTTAAATCGAAAAACCTTATGTACTTTTTGTGAACAGCGGGAATTGTATCTTCAATAAAAATTACCAGAAAAGCATTCTGATATTCATATTCCACGTCAGGGATGCGGGCACGGGGTTTAAGCTCACGCTTTTCAACAAAAGGGTAGGGGATGCTTTTGTTTAGAAAGTTTTTATAGGAATCTATAAGGGCATAACTGACCATAAATTGGTCAAGCTCGTCTCTCAATAGTTCGTAATATGAACGTCTTAATCTATTTGCCTGACTGAGCGCTTCTCTTACAGTCCAGAATGCCAAATTTTTCTCCTTCCTTGATTCCTAACAAGCAAGGTCTTATTATCATTGTTTTAAATAATCGTCAACAACTACAGCTTTTTACCATTATTTTTTTCTATCCATTTATATAGATTTTCTTTATAACGAAAAGTTATAAATATTAATATAATACATATGACAAGAATAAGCGCAAACATTTTATAGCTATGTTCAATAAGCAGTGAGCCTTGAAGACTTAGCATCAATGTTCCCGGCATACGTCCAATAGAAGATAGTATCATGAAGAGTTTGATCGGAATAGCGCTGAATCCAAGGAAAAAGCAGAGAGAGTCTTTGGGAAAGCCGGGAAAAATAAATAAAATAAAAACAGCTATGACTCCCTGATGTTTTATAATGGTATCGAACCTGTTTAGCTGCCTAACTGGAATAAGTTTTCTGACATAATGTTCTCCTAAAAATCGTCCGATTAAAAAATTTATCCATGATCCTATAGTAAGGCCGATGCTTGAATATATAAATCCCCTGGTTGTTCCGAAAAGATATCCTCCAATAAAGCCGCTTGCTTCACCGGGAACGGGCGCAAACAGAACTTGTAAGACCTGAACTATAATGAAAATCGCAGGCGCTCCTATTCCATTTGCATAGGAGTTTATAAAGTTTTCGATTTTTTCCTTATCGGTAA
>JAYEFW010000034.1:12354-18761 GCA_034658795.1 Thermodesulfobacteriota bacterium | reverse complement strand
AGAAAAGCACCTCCGCCCGTTGATATATATGTTATCATATCACTCTTGCCGGCCTTGTGTACAGCGACGTCTGTATCGCCGCCTCCGACAATTGTCATCGCATAGGATTCAGCCACGGTGCGTACCATGTCAATTGTTCCTCTGCTGAAAGCATCTATTTCAAAAACACCCATTGGGCCATTCCAGATTATTGTTTTTGCATCTTGCAGAACTTCAGAATAAAGCAAAGAAGTTGCAGGCCCTATATCAAGCGCCATCCACTCGGAAGGTATCTCCTGTATAGGCACGGTCTTTACCTCGGCTTTTGAATTGAATTGGCTGGCCACTTTTGCATCAACAGGGAGGTAAAACTTTATTCCGTTCTTTGTTGCTTTTTTTATTATTGATCCTGCTACATCAATAAGATCTTTTTCAATTTTTGACTTGCCGACATCACATCCCGTGCTTTTTAGAAAAGTATTGGCCATAGCTCCACCGATTATAAACTTGTCAACATGTTTAAGCATGTTTTCTAAAGCCTCCAGCTTGCTTGACACCTTTGAACCCCCTATAATAGCAACAAGGGGACGTTTTGGATCGGCTATGGCTTTTTTGAAATAATCAAGCTCCTTTTGAAGTAAAAAACCTGCAACAGATAAAGGTGCATATTTAGTTATTGCTACAAGAGAAGCATTGGAACGGTGAGATACAGCAAAGGCATCATTAATATAAACATCACAGAGCTTAGCCAGTTTTTCTGCAAATCCATCATCATTTTTTTGTTCTTCTGGGTGGAAGCGCAGATTTTCAAGAAGTAAAACATCGCCTGTATTCATATTTGATACAATTTTTTCTACATCAGGGCCGACACAGTTAGTCGCCATTATGACATTTTCTTCAAGAAGCCTGGCAAGGCGCTTGGCAACAGGAGCAAGGCTGAATTTAGGCACGACATTACCCTTTGGCCGGCCCAAATGAGAAGCTATAATCAATACAGCATTATGGTCCAATGCATATTTCAAGGTAGGTATGACAGCACGTATACGTGTATCATCAGTAATATTCTGGTGCTCATCCATTGGGACGTTAAAATCAACCCTGATCAGAACTTTCTTGCCTGAAATTGCCGTATCTTTAATAGATTTCATATGATTAAGTGCCTAAAGTGAGCTAAAGTATATTAAAGTGCCTAAAGTTAAGGAATGCGCCTTCGGCGCTGCCAATTTTATTTTTTTTCTATAGACTTCCAGATAATTAATTTCACAAGGCCAGAAGGAGGAAGGCGTATTAGTTATACGTCGACGACTGATAACACAGTGAAATTAATTATCTGGAAGTCTATATCTTGAATTACTTTTTCCTAATCCCTAATCCCCGGCCCCTGTTTCTTAAGCCTGCGATTGATGTCTTTCTTTTTAGACCATCTTTCCAGAAAGCCTATCATTTTGGACTTATATGCCCTGTCAATAAATTCATCTTTAACTTTTAATCCACCAGGGCCATGCATTGCTGATTTTAAACACTCTGTTTTATGGGAACAGGGAATACAGGATTCCGGACTATCCCTAAGTCCATTCTCTTTTTTTGGAAAAACAGAATCAAGTACACCAAAGCAGGGAGGGCATTTTTTATTATTCATCTATTTCCCGTTTAAGATCGCGGCTCATCAACCTGCGTGCAGCCTCTTCAGGTGAAACATCATTATAAAGAATATGATAAATTTCCTGACAGATGGGCATTTCAACACCTATTTTTCTGGACAGGTTATAAATGGATTTGGCTGTTTTTACTCCTTCTGCAACCATGCGCATTTCAGAAAGAATTTCATTTAACTTTTTTCCTTCTCCAATTTTTTTGCCTACCGTGTAATTACGGCTTAGATTTCCAGTGCAGGTGAGAATTAAATCACCAATACCTGCAAGCCCGGCAAAAGTATTTGCATTTGCGCCCAGCTTTAATCCAAGCCGCCTGATTTCTGTCAGGCCTCTTGTTATAAGACCCGCTCTTGTATTTAATCCAAAACATAGTCCATCTATTATTCCGGCGGCTACGGCAATAACATTTTTTACAGAACCGCCTAATTCAACTCCAATTAAATCGTCGGTCGTATATACTCTGAAGTACGGCGTAAAAAAAACATGCTGCACAAACTCAGCAACATTTTTGTCTTTTGAGGCTACAGTGACCAGAGTCGGTACCTTATTTGCGACTTCTTTGGCAAAGCTGGGCCCGGAGATAACCGCTATTTTGTCGTCCGAGATTTCAGGAAGAGCTTCTTTCAGTACGCCGGACATTGTCAAATGAGTTTTATTTTCAATCCCCTTGGAGGCTGATAGTATAATTGTATTTTTTGAAACAATTCCTGTAATTTTGCTGACCGTTTCCCGCATAAGATGCGAAGGGACAACAATTATTAGTAAGTCTTTATCTGAGGCAACAGAGGACAGATCATTTGATGGAAATATATTTGAGGAAAGAGTAAAACCCGGAAGAAAAATTTTGTTTTCTCTATATTTTTCAATCTGGTCTTTAACTTCTTTTTCAAATACCCATAAATCAACTTTAAAACCTTTTAAGCCAAGATGATTTGCTATAGCTGTTCCCCAGCTTCCAGCCCCAACGACACCTATTTTGATGGAATCTATATCTATATCTATATCTATGTTATTTTTCATAATGTTATTTTATTCGTAATTATTTAGGTTTATAGGCTGAAGGAAACAGATGATTCCTGAGTGTTATTCTCTATGTTTAGGACAAAATTTCCGGCCGCTTTAAGAAAATATTGGTTTCTGGGAGTCTTTTTTCTAAAAGTCTTCAGCCTTCTACCTATTCACCTGTAGTTACTTCTTCTTTTTCAATTAGTCCGAGGGCACCCACAACTTTCTCACCTTTATCCATATTGATGAGTTTTACACCCTGAGTATTGCGGCTGATAACTGATATGCCCTTAATATGCATGCGTATGATCTTGCCTGTATTCGTCATCAGCATAAGATCATCCACTTCCTCTACGAGCATTATTGAAACAACCAGCCCGTTACGCTCGCTGGTTTTTATTGTAATTACTCCCTTGCCGCCGCGTTTTTGAACAGGATACTCGTCAATAGATGTTCTTTTTCCATATCCGTTTTCAGTTACGGAAAACAAGGTTTGACCATGGCTTAAAACTTCCATACCGACGATATGATCCCCGGCAGCAAGGCTCATTCCGCGAACACCTCTTGCAACACGTCCTATCGGGCGTGCATCTGATTCATGAAAGCGAATCGACTTGCCATTTGCAGAACACAAAAAGATATTCATTGTACCATCGGTTATCCTTGCCCCAATCAATTTGTCATCAGGGGCCAGATTAAGTGCAATTATACCCCCCGTTCTAGGATGGCTGTAAGCCATAATATCTGTTTTTTTAACCAGCCCGTTTTTCGTTGCCATAAAAACATGGGAGCCAGGTTCAAATGATTTTACAGCAAGGACAGTGGCGAGCTTTTCGTCCTTTTCAAAGTTAAGAAGATTGACAATTGCCTTACCGCGACTAACACGGCCATGCTGAGGAATTTCATAAACTTTACACCAGTAAACTTTCCCCATATTCGTGAAAAACAGGAAGGTATGGTGTGTTGAAGCAACAAAGAGATGTTTTACAAAATCTTCTTCCTTTATCGACATGGCGGTTTTCCCTTTGCCGCCACGGTGCTGGCTCTGATAAACTGTAATCGGGGTCCTTTTTATATAACCGCTTTTTGAAATGCTGACCACCATGTCTTCCTCAACTATCATGTCCTCTATAGTAATTTCTTTGGTGGATGCAACTATTTCTGTGCGGCGCTGATCCCCGAAATCATTTTGTATTTGTGTCAGCTCCTCTTTTATAATACTTTCAACAATTCGTTCACTGGATAGTATTTCTTTAAATCTGGAGATGTCTTTAAGAATGTTTTTATATTCTTCTAATATTTTTTCCTGTTCAAGTCCGGTAAGCTTCTGCAGGCGCATATCAAGTATCGCCTGTGCCTGAATTTCGGTTAATTCAAATTTTTTAATAAGGCGTATTTTTGCTTCCGCGGGTGATTTTGATTCCTTTATCAGAGAAATGACACTATCAAGATTTTCAAGCGCAATTTTTAAACCTTCAAGAATATGGGCACGTTCTTCAGCCTTTTTTAAATCAAACCTGGTACGCCGAATAATTATTTCCTTGCGGTGGAGAATGAAATGCTCAAGAATTTCTTTAAAAGAGAGAAGCTCGGGACGGTTGTTTACAATAGCAAGAAAGATGATTCCAAAACTGCTTTCAAGCCTGGTATGTTTATAAAGCTGATTGATAACCACCTCTGGAATAGAGTCTTTTTTAAGACAAAAAACTATTCTCATCCCTTGTCTGTCAGATTCATCTCTTACAAATTTTATGCCTTCAATCTGCTTGTTTTTTATCAAATCTGCTGTATTTGCTATGAGTTTGGCTTTGTTAACCTGATAGGGGAGCTCTGTAACTATGATAGTTTCTGTTTGCGCACTTTTATTCTTTTCAACCGAAACCCTGGCTCGCATCTTAAATATGCCTTTACCGGTATTGTATGCGTCATATATTCCATTGGTTCCGTAAATAATGCCGGCAGTAGGAAGGTCAGGCCCGGGCACGAATTTCATGATTTCCTGTATTGTAATGTCAGGATTGTCGATAATGGCTTTTATTGCGTTAGTGACTTCAGTAAGGTTATGAGGTGGGATGTTGGTCGTCATACCGACAGCTATGCCTGATGACCCGTTAACTAAGAGATTGGGGAATTTAGATGGAAGGACAGAGGGTTCTGTTAAAGATTCATCATAGTTTGCAGCAAAATCAACAGTTTCCTTCTCCAGATCCTCTAACATCTGATGTGCAAGGCGCGTCATCCTGATTTCAGTATATCTCATTGCAGCGGGAGGATCTCCATCTATAGATCCAAAATTACCCTGTCCGTCTACTAGAGGATATCTAAGAGAAAAGTTTTGTGACATGCGAACAATAGTGTCATAAACGGCGGTGTCTCCATGCGGGTGATATTTACCTATGACATCACCAACGATACGCGCAGACTTTTTATATGGTTTATTCCAGTCGTTTTTCAATTCGCGCATGGCAAATAGAGAGCGACGATGTACCGGCTTCAAGCCATCGCGTACATCCGGAAGAGCTCTCCCGATAATGACGCTCATGGCATAGTCGAGATAAGATTTTTTCATCTCGCTTTCGATGCTTATCTCGAGCAATTTTTCTGTTTCAATCATATAGGCACCTAAAAAAATCAGAGTTCAGAGTTATTTTCTCATGGGCGCAACCATTTTTTGATAGCTGGAATGATAAATATCAGTTAATGTCAAGAATGCTGTCACAACAAGCGGACCATAAATTATGCCCAGGATTCCGAATAATTTCAACCCTCCAATTATGGAAAAAAATACTAAGAGCGTATGCATTTTAACGCGTTCGCCAACCAGCTTGGGTTTAAAGATGTATTCAATTCCACCGGACAGAATTAAATAAAATATAATAAAAAATATGCCCGCGGCAACCCTTCCTGTTAAAAAAAGATAGACGGTTGCAGGAATAAATACAACTCCAATTCCGATAATCGGGAGAAATGCGAGCAGAGCCATAATTACACCCCACAAAAAAGGCGATTTTAAACCGAACATCATAAAAACCAAACCGCCCAGTGTCCCCTGAATCAAACCGCCAAGTCCATTGCCTATTAGAATGGCTCCCGCCATATCCTTAAACTTTTGAACCAGTTTTTCATTTTGTTCTTTTGGCAGAGGAGAAAGTCCAATTATGAACGATACAATTTTATTTCCGTCAATAAACAGAAAATAGATTATAAGCAGCATGAAAAAGAAGTTTATTAATAGTTTAAACACATTTGAAGCTATGGCGCTGGCCTGCTCATACAGGAACAGGCCGACGACTTTGCCCAGTTCGGAAATCGCTTTGTTGAGTTCTTCTCCAGTGAGCTTAATGTTGAAGTTCGATAGTACATTGTTTGCATTTTCAAGAATTCTGCTGCTTTCAAGCAGGCTTTTAATTTGTTTGCCCAATACGGCGCTTTTTGCTGTAAGATACAGTTCGTAAGCCTCATTAGATAAAATACCTACAAAAAAGACTATAGGAACAAACAGGACAATAAATATAATGATACAGGTTAAAAATGATGCAAAAGGAGGGTTTATTTTATCTTTAATTCTTATAAATTTGTAAACAGGGTTGAAAATACCTGTAACAACGGAAGCGAGAACAATAATTGATATGAATGGCCAGAAGAGCCAGCCCATCATGAATATTGAAACAAGAAAAACGGCAAGAAAAAACCACAGAATAATATCACGGGGAGTTTTATTCTGCATAGCACCTCCAGTTCCCCTTACTCATCAGGGGGGAGGGCAAG
>JAYEFW010000034.1:0-12254 GCA_034658795.1 Thermodesulfobacteriota bacterium | reverse complement strand
AAATTTAAATCAATATGATTGAAATCATTTTAAAATATTTTTATATCAATAAATCATAATCAAGTAAAGAGAAAACATATAAATTGATTATTTTTTACCATATAAAATGCGGTTGAGTTCACGACAAGTAAAGTGTGGTTCATCATCTCTCAGGTAGGGAAGCAGAATTTTTTTCCGGCGGAGTAAATCTCTCGAAATTTCAGCAAAAATCATGTCTGGTTTATAAAGCGCGGCCTTGACGATTTGTTTCCCAAAAGGATTAATTATTTCGCTTCCTCCCCAGAACCGATAAGGATCATCCTCATCTTCTTCCGTATTTTTCAAGCTCTCTCTTTTTTCAAAATAACGTTCAATACCGACACGGTTTGTACATATATTGTAAATTCCAAATACGCGCGAATAGAATCTATTTATGATTTTCCAGCTTTCAATATTGTTGAATTCGCTTCCCATAGAACCTTGGGATGAGTTTAAAATAGTTATAAATATGTCTGCTTTTTGGCATATTCCAAGATAAGGCAGGGCAGGGTGCCACATGTCGTTACAAATAAAGACCGATAAATTATAGCCAAGCAGCCTGAATGTTGGTACTCGTTTCCCATTAGAAAAGTATTTTTTTTCTTCAAATACTCCATGGTTTGGTAGATTTAACTTGCGGTATGCAAATAGAACTTCTCCATCGACAGCAATAAGCGCAGAGTTATAAAAATTCATAGATTTGGACTCTTCAATAAAACCGACTATTGCTGCTGTTCCTTTTGTTGCGAGCGCTAGTTTTTTTATTTCTTTAGACTCTATTTTAAGAGCCACTTCATGATATTTTTCTCCAACAAAATATCCTGTCAGCGCCAATTCCGGGAATACAATCAGATTAGCTTTTTTTTCTTTGGCATGATGGATTTTTGAAATTGTATCTTCAAGGTTTGCCTTAATATCAAGCAATATAGGATCGGTCTGATAAGTAGCGACTTTCATTTGCTGATTTCCTTTAAATTAGGGCTGATTTTTTATGCGATTTTAATACTTTTTTCAAATTTTTCTAAGGAGAAATCAATTAAACCAGCGTCTATGTCGTGACTTTGCAGATATCTGTTCATTCATATTATCTACCACGGGATTTGGGCGAGTCCTTAGTTTTAAGCTTTAACTTGGGAGATCATAGTTCAAATTATTATGTTTGATGGTTCGTATGTTCCCAGTCCTCTGAAACCTGGCGGTGCACAGTAAGCTGAGGAAAGGGAATTTCCCAATTATTGGCGCTGCAGCAATCAACACACCATCTCTGGATAGACCGGCGCAATCTGTTATACAAAGGCGCCTCCTTGCCATTAAAGTCAGCAATAACCACAATATCCAGAGAACTGCTGCCGGCTTGCATAAATTCCACCCGCAGATTGAGGAGACTCTGCTTATACCCATTTTCTTCTATTTTTTCAGCAATAAAGGATTTTAAAGTTGTCAGCATTACGTTGGTGACTCCGTCCTGCAGATCATAACTCAACCCGAAGAACTCCTTGATCCTGAAGCTGGTGGAAAGGTTCAGGGGGGACTGGGCCAGAAAATTATCGGTCTGATATGTTTTGTGTGCGCCACCTCGCATAACGAGTTTTACCATCTCGTGGGATAGGCTCACCGCTTTGCCTCTGGTGCCGTCAGCCAGGATAACCCAGTCATTTTTCCGACAGGGGAACCATGATTCTCCCTTTTTAAATGGCCGGGATATTTTTCCGAGCAACTCATTAATGGGCAGGCGAATGTCCTCCTCCAGGTCTGGATTTTTCAGGCTGCTGAAAAAATGAATACGCTCCACCAGCCATGGAACTCCATAGAGAACTATACGCTCACCCTCACGAACTTCCCCGATATTAAGCATCAATCTTACCTGATCCCAGATTTTAGGTATAGTCTTTCTGATTGTCCAGATAATACCTAACAAAAAAAGGATAGCAAGACTTAATAGCACCCAGTCCTCTACGATATAAAGCACCAGGATAAGACCCAGAATGGCGAATAATAAACTAAAGCCACGGAAGAGGATATCGATCAGCCTGATATGAAATGGACGATAAGATGCCTTAAAACCCGGGACAACCTTGACCATGAAGTTGTAGCCAAGCCTGGCAATAATCAGAATGCCTCCCACAACGAGAACAACAATAAACAGATAAAGGCCCCGGGTTTTAAAAAAAATTTTAATCATCCGGCTTGATGACTCAATAAAAGAAGTTTCATCCTCCTTCAATTGTTCAAGCTGTAAGCGTGCCACTTGTAGTTTACTGCTCATCTGATTTTCCAGACTTTTCCATTCAGGAAACAAGCCTTGCAGTGTCTTTTGCAGTTCTTTATTCGAAGCCTCAGATTTAAGCATCGTTAGTTGCTTTCGCCCATCACGGGCAATAGCAAGCATCTTCCGATATTTTTCCACATCCTCATGAAGACGGCTTTTCTGCCTGGCACGGTCGGTCAGGCTTTTCAGCTCTTTAATAAGCGGCTTGACCAATGAAGCCAGCTCCTCTTTCCAGGCAAACTGCTCAGATTTTTTATCTGAAAAAAGGCTGAAATCAACTCCCGTAGCTATCTCCTGAAAATTTCTCTTTGCCTGCGCCAATTGGAGATCAAATTTTTTCAGCGTTTCGGCAAAGTCAGACTTTTCTGTTACGGAAGAGGTCTTCTCCATCTCAGTACGGATATCCTCCATCCGTTTTTTTAGAGTCGTCTGTAATTCCAGTAAAGAGGAGAGCATGATCAGCTTGTTGTCCATACCTCGCTGTTTAGATGAAACGCCTGGATCAGATGATGGAACTTCGGAATCCATCGCTGCTAAAACAGAAAGACAAAGAGATAATATAATGATTATAATCAGAAAACAATTAACAAAACGATTCATAATAAACCTTAAACCACAAACTCAACCATTGAATCCTCGTCAGGAGCATAATAAGAGATTTTCGCATCGTAGTTATCAAGATTAACAAAAGCTTTTGTTTGAAATTGTTTGTCCGTCCATGTGAGTATCAGCCGGTTTTCCGGGGAATCTTCAATTTTAAAGCTGCCGTTAAAGGCCGGATATGTATTCCGGAATTTCATCAGCTTTAACAGTCTCTGCACCACCGGCTTTTGGATTTCCGTATTTATTTCATTCAAATCGTAGTTATGGCGATTGATATTTCGGCCGAATTGCGTTTGTTCAACCAGTTCCGTATCATTTTCACCGGCAAGCAGGCCGACATAATATACCTGCGGAATACCCGGCGCAAAAAACTGAATTGTGCGGGCAGCCATGTATGAGTTTACATTACACTCCAAAGCGGAAAAATAGGTGCAGTTTACCTGGTAAGTATCAAGATTTTGATACTCACACCCAGAGTAGATCCGTTTTACATTTGAACCTTTTTCGTACAAACCGTTAATTGTTTGATCTATTTCTTCCTGGCTCATCAGGTCGGCCACATCGACAACGCCTATGCCATCATGTGTATCCAGAGTTGTAAGTTGTTTCCTGGGACAGATATCAAGCCAGTGAACCAGTCTTTTGTTGGTATGGTGATAAAGGGTGTGCAGCACCAGCAAAGGCAGGGCAAAATCGTATGTCCAGTATCCCTTTTCAGCAAGCTTTAGATGATAAGAATAATGTTCGTGGATTTCCGGGATGATTTGAGTATCAAAAGCGGACGTGAACCCGTTCACCCATTCAAGGAGCTCCCAGACATCCGGTTCCAGAAAGAAACAGTTTGTTCCGATTTTAACAGGAGCATAAGCAAAGGCGTCCATCCGGATCAGTTTGGCATTTGTCCGCGCCAGGAGGAGCAGAAAATTTCTTAAAATTTCTTTGGTTTTAGGGGACTGAATATCAAGGTCGATCTGTTCATAATCAAAAGTACACCAGATTTTTTCTTTGGAACCGTCAGAGCGCTCAATTACCGTATAAGGATGCCTGGGCTTGCGCGTATAAACCTTTGCGAGATCTTCTTTGCTTATTTCTCCATCCGGACTTAGTTTCTTAAAGCTTAGAAACATGTCGACATATTCGGAATCATCACCATTTTCTATATAATCCTGAAAAAAAACAGACTGCTTGGAAATATGATTCACCATAAAATCTATAATCAAATCAAAATCATTGCCTATTTTTTCTATATCTTTCCATGTGCCGAAATTCGGATCTACCTCATCATAGGTCAATGGAGCGAACCCGCGATCGCCTGAAGAAGGATAAAACGGAAGAATATGAACGCCGCCGATTGCTTTTTTCAAATATTTGCGCAAAACATAATGCAGTTCAGTCATATTTTGCCCCAGACTGTCAGGATAGGTAATAAGCTGAACTTTATTTTGTATTGTCATATGATTTCACCTTTTGCCTTTTTAATAAAGTTGTAGTGTTTTACAGCCTCCAAGATTCCACCGGCATATTTTTGCCTTGCAAAATAGATATTTTTCCTGTGTTTGAGTTTTTCAAGCTCTTCGCTGTAGTTGCCTACTACCATTGCAAGCGGATCGCCGCGAAGCATTTCCTCGTCATTTCCGGAATCGCCGCAGATAAGAATATTTTTCAAGGGAATTTCCCATTTGTAGCTGAGATACCGGATTGCTTTGCCTTTAGATGCCCGATAAGGAAGAATATCGAGGTATCTCTGGTGGGAATAAATAAGGTTGTATCGACATTTATGTTTCAGTAACAGATCATGGATCATGGCCAGCCTGTCCTTTCCAGGCTTCATAAGATAGCTGATTTTAAACCGTCGCTGCGTTATTTCTTCCTGGTACTCCAGGAAATCGACATTTTTTAACAACTCGACGATTTTTGCGCGATTCCATTTGCTCAAGATATGCGTTTCCCATCCTTGAGCGTAGTGCAGATCTTTTCCGTAGTATATTTCCGAGCCTACAGATGAAATAATTATATCCGGCGCATGTATGTTATGCTGTTTTAAATGTTCAACAGCAGAAGCAACAGTTCTGCCGGTAGCAACACAAAATCCAATAATATTACGATTTTTTGTTAGCAATGCAAGCAGCTCATTAAGATTTTTGTTCTCTTTCTCCCCAATCAGGGTGTTATCGATATCTGTTATAATAAAATAATTCAGTCCGGCGAGACGTTTTCCGATGGAATCGGACGGAACGGCAACCCCTATTTTTGATTCGGTAATTTCTTTAACAAGCTTTTTCACCTCTTTTATATAGTTTTTGGTATGTTTTTCCCATGTGTAGTGTTTGCGGACGTTTATAATACCGTTTTTTGAAAATTTTTCCCATATGTCGTGATCGGCAATTATTTTTTTAAGAGCCCAGGCTATTTTTTTTGTGTTGGTCGGATCTACAAGAATGCCATTAGCACAGTTATGTATGATATCTTTGGGCCCACCGTCATTGGTCGCCACAATCGGAAGACCGGTGGCGGAAGCCTCTAGCAGCGTTAACCCAAAAGGCTCGGTTAGCGCCGGATTGACGAAAACGCCTTTTTTTTCAGCCGCAATACGGAATAATTCAGGAACCTCGTATTCAAAATCATGTTTTTTAGGAATAGCCATCTTTCCGTAAAGATCGTATTTGTCCATGAGTAAAAGCATTTTGGTCAAAACGTTCCTTTCGTTTTCTTCCTTTTCAGTAATATCTTTTCGAATTCCGGCAAACACCGCAAGATTAGACATGGACTGTAATTCAAGATCTTCTCCGTAAGCTTTGACCAGACCGGAGATATTCTTACGTTCATCAGGACGTGACAGCACCAATATCAACGGCTTGTCAGGATGGCTAAAAAAACGATTCAATTCTTTAACCACGGATGCCTGTGCATAGATCTCGACTTCATCTTTTTCAGTTTCAGGAAGCATATCGTGATAGTAGGGGTAGAATTTTTCCAGGTTCAGACCGGGTGGTATTATACGGTATACCGGCAAATTATTATTTTGATACATTCCGTATTGCTTCTCAATTTCCTGTCCGGTGCTGGTTATTACAAGGTCTGCGTTTTTCAGAATATCTTCTTCAATATGAATCCGATGGTCAATTTTATATTTTTTGATAATATCCGCTTGCTTCAAGCCGTCATTGAGCAGTTTTTCCCTTTTAATCCGGCCCAGCGAATGCCCTGTAAAGATTAAGGGAAGGCCGAATATTTTTGCAAGCTGCATGACGACATATCCGGCATCTGCATAATGACCGTGGACGATGTCTGGTATTGCATTTTCACGTTTGATGAACTTTATGGTTTTGTCAACAAATTCATCAAGATGCGGCCATAGCAGTTCTTTCCTGACATATTTCCTGCCACCACACTGGATTCTCACAATACGAAATTTATCGTTTACTTTTTCGATTGGCCTGGAATAATCCTCCGACACGGTTTTATCCATAATTAAACGTGTAAAGAGATCGATACGTTCCACATCGTCTTGCTCGCTGAGCGCCTTGGCCAGTTCAATCACATATTTGATCTGGCCGCCGGTATCGGCATCGTGTCCCATTTCCATATTTTCTGAACGCAGGAGACCGTGAATGCTGAACATTTGAATGTATAATTTATGCTTTTTCATTTTGCTTACCTTATTATATTGGCAATAATTTTCTTGTAAAAGCTTGGGTCAACCGGTATCCCCCCCTTAATTTCACAGATACGCGCGGCAAACTCCGTTGCTTTCTCTAAAATTAGTTCCAAAGGCCATTTGTTAATGTATCCGATTGAAAGTATCGCTGTATAGGCATCACCTGCGCCTACACTATCGACGACATTATCCAGTTGTACCGGTTCTGTTTGGAAATGTTTATCTAATGTAAACAGTTCACTTCCATTTTTTCCTTTTGTAAGACATAGCATCTCAAGGCGGTATTTAACCATGAGATGTTCGACAAATGCGAGGCTGCTTTTTTTAAAAGCAAACATTTGCTTGAGAATTTCAAGCTCATCATCATTTATTTTTAGCAGGTCACAGTGCCTGAGTGATTCTACAATAACTTGCCCTGTAAAGCAATGAGGCCTGAGATTAATGTCGTAAAGGCATTTTGTTGCAGAGCGCCTTTGCGCAAGAATTTGCTGTATAGTCTTGAAACCATATTCGCTTTTTTGCGCAAGGGTTCCAAAATAGATAAGCTTGGTATTTGCATTGAGTAAAGATGCGATTGATCTATTGAACTCAATATAATCATAGGCAACGTTTGGCAGGATATTAAATGCAGGAACGCCTTTGTCGTCGAGATCGATGAGTACTTTTCCTGTGCTATGCCTGCTGTCGATCTGAATATTTTCAATTGGCAAATCGTGTTGTTGCAGGAAATTTATTATTTCCCCGCCCTCAAGGTCATTGCCGATTCTTGAAACAAAGCAAACCGGCATGCCAAGATTTTTTAAATGAAAGGCAAAATTGAAAGGTGCACCGCCTAAGCGTTTGTATTCAGGAAATATATCGTAAAGTATTTCGCCTATGGCAAGTATCACACTTTTTCTCCGATATTCAGAGAATCACTAATTTCAAGTTTCAAGCCGTGAACGGCACAATAAAACTTAGCATTTTTGCGCTTGGCATGATGGATTTTTGAAATTGTATCTTCAAGGTTTGCCTTAATATCAAGCAATATAGGATCGGTCTGATAAGTAGCGACTTTCATTTGCTGATTACCTTTACCTATTGAAAAATAGTAATAATTTAGCCTTTTGAAAATATATCCGCTTCAGGTGTGATCAATAGATAATTAGCGAAAAATAGTCAACACTCAGGTTTATTTAGAAATCAGTTTAGAAAAGATTTGCCTGTATTTTTCAGGGTATGGTCATCGCGCATATAATTGGGTTGGCTGCTATTGCGTTTAATAGCATCGAAACCTTCAGGATCATAAGGTTTAATTTCATAGTCAGGAGCCTGGTCTGGTATGGTTTCTTTACAGAGAACTATATGTTTTTCAAGCTTTGCTATGGAAAATGAAACGAGTTCCTTTAAAAAACCAAAAGCATGCCTCATTTGATGAAAGCCGTATTTTTTCATCAATGCATAGCCATTAATCGCGTCTTTCTCGGACTTTTCATTTGGTTTTTCCTGATTTGTGGTGCAAGCAGTCTGTATGGAAGGGATGTTAAGTTTTTTATTTATTTTTTCTAAAAGAAGATTGGCGATATTGTGAGATACCATACCAAGATCAACAGAATAGTTTTTCTGAATATTAGCAATGGAAGGCAGGCCTGCATCAACGACCATTATGCCTGGATTAACCAGTTGAGCAAGGGTTATTCCAAATAAGGCTTCAGCATGAGTCAAAGTCAAGAGTCCGGACATACTGTAAGGCGCTGAGAGTCCCGCCATGGGCATTGTTGAAACATATACAGGGATGCCCTTGCGAATACAGGATAGAAAAGGATCTATCATTCCTTCTATAAGATTCAGCGGGCTGTTTATAATGGAAAACTGTACTGTCAGTTTTCCTCTGGTTTCATGAACTTGCTGAACCCTTGCTATTCCTTCGTCAGTTACGGCTGCAACGTATATTGGCTTTGAGCAATTTTCAATTATTGTATCTATTACTTTTACTTCCTGGTTTCTTATCAGTACTCCTCTTGCCATAAAATTTATCACTTCTGTTTCATTTACTGTTTTTGCTATTTTTGTAAGGTGTTCGAAAGTTGGGACTACTAATTCACCAGAATTGTCATCATAGACAAAAGGAGCTGTACCTCCCACTCCGAATGAGTTTTCCGGGATCCAGTACTTATCTCTTTTGGGAGCGGTGCTGATTGCCTGTTCAACTAGTGGAGTCAGAATATGAAGATGGCCGGTAGTTTCATCAAAAGCAGCCAGGCCGGTATCTTCAAAAATCTGCCTGACTTCAGTAGATGCACACTTCACTCCTACTTCTTCCAGGATCTTTAATGCGTCTTGATGTACTTTTTCCAAAAGATTACAGTTTTCGAGATCCATTTTTTCTCCAAAAATTTTTAAAACTAGCTCCATGGGAAAGGACTGTTAGAAACAGGATGAAGCTCGCCTTTTGCATAACGTTCAAATCTGAAAGGTTTGAGCAGACGCTGTTTTTCTCCTGTAATTTCTTTGGCAACCAGTTTGCCGACACCGATCATTTTGTAACCATGATTGGAATCAAGGATCATATAGCAATTGTCTTTCATTTTATCGAAAATAGGAAAATTGTCAGGTGTAAAGGCGCCGATGCCGCCAGACGGCTCATTCTTATAGCTTTGATATTTATCCTCATACCTTTTCTGACAATGGGCTAGAGCTGATGTCCACATATGGACAAATTCAGGTCCTACAACAAAATCCGGAGAATCAATTCCATATGGATCAACTTTAACTTCTCCTTCTACAATGTAAGGCGCAGCACCTCCCTGAACACCGTTGAAATGAAAGTCAGGCTTATAATATATGCCCCACATTTTGTCAGTAATAAGCGACCCATCCTCACTGGAATATAGGGGAGCATCGGTATCAACATGAATAACAGGGGGCATCTTGCCATCGTTATTCATAGCATAGTCAGGCGGAACTCCAAGAGTGCCCTCGACAAGACACCAGTATGTCCACATCTTAACGTTTTTATGAATATTGCCGGCATTATCTTTGACATCTATTTGATTAGGCAGATCAAGCATATCCCAGAAGCTTTTAGCCCATGGTCCTGCCCCAATTATTACATAATCGCATTTAATATTTCCTTTTTGAGTTTCAACAGCGGTTACAGAATTATTGTCTGTTTTTAATCCGGTTACCTTAATCCCTGTAAGGAGCCTGACACCTTCGCTTTCTGCTTTATCAGCCAAACGATAAAGTGACTTGGTATTGTGTGCATAGCCACCCTTTAATTCATGTAAAACAGATGTAATATTTTTAGCCTGCCAGTCATGAAAAATATTTTCTCTCATATATTTCAGACATTCTTTTTCTCCCTCTATAAACAATGAATTATAGCCTATCTCTTGCTGCTGTTTATGAATCTCAGACACATCGGCGTGCATAGGTTCGCAGGATATCTGCATATAGCCTACCGGATGATAACCGTATCCTTTTGCATCATCTTCCCAAAGAGCGACGCTATGAGCCATGAGTTCCCGCATGGCCGGCTGAAAGTAGTTATTCCTTATTACGCCACAAGCAATACCTGAAGCACCGGCTCCTATCGCTGCCTTATCGATAACAAGAATATCTTTGCCGGAACCGACTTTTTTTTGTTTTAATTCTTTTGCCAGATGATATGCGGTGCTCAATCCATGTATGCCGGCACCAATAATTACATACTTATATTTTGTTGGAAAAGACATTAATCTACCTCAATAGTTATAAAAAAAGGTTCAAAGGTTCACGGTTGGTTGCCTTGATATCTCCATAAGCCCGTATGCCTTCGCAAATCTCGGCTTCTTTGTCAGACGGTACACTTTTGCATTCTCGTTCCCATGCTCCAGCGTGGGAATGCATAATTTTTACTTAAAGGGATCCCATCTAACGGTTTGTTTCTCATAGGAGGGGGGAAATTGTTTTAAAAATTCATCATAATAATACAATTCTTTAAAAGAAGCGAATGGCAAACCATAAGCTGCTTTTGGTCTTAGTTTGAATTCCTGGGGATCAATTATATCGGAGATGAGTTCATCCATGATATCATCCATGCCGACACCCATGGCAAACCTTAGTTTTTCACGATTGGCAATTTTTTCTGGAAGCATATCTCTAAATGCCTCTCTCAGGATATACTTTTCAATCTGTTTTTCTCCATAGATTTTCCAGTTCATGGGAATCTTCTGGCTGAAATCAACTATTTTTTTATCCAGGAATGGAGTCCTATACTGAACGCCATTGGCCATCCATGCGCGATCCAGTCTCCTTAATGCAGTATTATAAGCTATTTCCAATAGTTTTTTTGCCAGCCGTTCTCTTTGCTCATCACTTTTAACCTTTGGATTTTTCAAAACCATACGATAGCCGCCAAATAGTTCATCAGCCCCTTCACCTACAAAAATACAGTTTGTGTATTCCTTAACCATCTTTGATACATAATAATTGGAGATAATACCGGAAATACAGTCCTCATCAAAACTTTCCAGATACCAGACCGCATCGCTGATGAAATTTTCTACATCTGAATCAGAGATTAAATATATATGATGTTCAAGGCCCAGATATTCGGCCATTAATTTTGCATTTTCCAGATCCGGACCTGGAGCTTTTTTAACCGCACCGGTAAAGAGTTTTAGATTTGGGTTAAATTCTTTGGCTATGGCTGCTATAATAGAACTATCCAGACCGCCGCTTAAAGAAATTCCACCAACTCCATCCATTCTTATTTTAACAGCCTCTATTAAAAGATCTCTCAGAATATTTGTAGCCTCTTTTATATCATTAAATTCAGGCAATTCAGGAGAATAGGACTCAAATTCTTTCATTCCCTTCTTTGAGCTGTATAAGTTGCCTGGAGCAAGTTCCTGTATATTAAACTGAACATGATCCTTTAGCCCCTTCATTTCCGAGCTAAAATAAAAAGTGCCATTATCTGAACCAAAAAACAGAGGTCTTGCGCCAACATGATCTCTTGCAAGAATTACTTCCTCATCTTTTTCGATAATTGCGCAAGAAAAGTATCCATAAAGTCTTGAAAAACAATCTTTTTCATACTTTTCATAGTATTGTTTAAAAAGTTCGATATCACTTTGACCTTCAGGCCTGTCATTGTAAAGCTCTCCGTCCAAAAGTATATAAGGAAGTTCTTCAATTGAAGTACAATAAGTTTTATCGGGAGTTAAATTGATTTCATTGGCTCCGAATGCCCCTCTGTCATCTGTTAGAGTTCGTATAATGCTGTTATCTGAACCACGATGGCGCATATCCTTCAGCATTTTACCTACTTGTTTTGTTGAGTTGAAACTGATTCTTCCATGCTGTGATATAATACCTGCTATGCTTGGCATATTTTAAACTCCCTAAGCCGATTTCAAAACGTCCCATTTTGCCCAAACTCTGCGTCAGGCTTAAGTTTTAATCCTCGAAATACTTAATGTATTCCTGTGGTTAAAATTTTAGCCTTCCTTGACCTTGAACAAACTGAAAGGTTTTGAAACCGGCTCTATTATTTTAATTTACAAAAATTTTCCCAAGGTTTGCTGTAGTAAGCGGGTCGTCCATATACATTTTTAGGCCGTTGCGCTTTATAGATTCCATTCCTCTTTCGTCATATACCGGCATCTCGACTTCAGGGGCATTATCAGGACTGATTTCTTCTGCGATTTTAATGCTTTTTTCAAGTTTTTCTAAAGAAAA
>JAYEFW010000033.1:3386-5688 GCA_034658795.1 Thermodesulfobacteriota bacterium | reverse complement strand
ATTTTCATGAGACAGCGAGGCACATGGCTGAGATAGGCGTTCGGTCTGAAGGAAAAATCATTTGTGAACCGTGTGGCAGAAATACAGCGCCCGCTATTCTGCTTGCAGTACTCAATATTTTAAAAAGTAAACAGGATTTTGTTCTGTGTGTTTTTCCGGCTGATCATGTAATTAGAGATATAGAGAGTTTTCATAATAAGTTAAATTCTGCAATACGTCTTGCCGACAAGGGTTATATTGTAACTTTTGGTATTAAACCCAATTATCCTGAAACAGGATATGGGTATGTTGAAGGTGCCGGCGAGATATTTGATGGAGCATCAGCGATTAAGAGATTTGTTGAGAAGCCGGATGCAGAAACTGCAGAAAAGTATGTTAAGGCTGGAAACTTTTTTTGGAACAGCGGGATGTTTGTTTTCGTGGGTTCTGTAATGATTGAAGAATTTCGCAAATACCAGCCGGAACTTCTTGAAATAATGGAATATATTATTTTAAAAGACCCAATAACAGTAGATGAATATAAGAGACTGCCGGATATTTCTATAGATTATGCCATAATGGAAAATACGGATAAAGGAGTTGTTTTGCCATCTGACTTTGGATGGAGCGATATAGGATCATGGAAGTCTCTTTATGATTTTCTTCCAAAAGATGGGGATAATAATGTTATTGATGGAGATGTTATAGCAAAGGATACTAAAAACTGTTTTATAATGGGCAGGGACAGGCTGATCGCTACAAACCATCTAAATAGAATAGTTGTCGTTGAAACGCCTGATTCCGTATTTGTTTCGGATCTTGATAACAGCAGGGATGTAAAATCTATTGTTAATCAGTTAAAGGGAAAGGGAAGAAAAGAATATAAGAAGCATAATAAAGTTCACCATTCTTGGGGCAGCCTGACTGTTCTTGAACATGAAGATGATATTAAAGTTGAAAGACTTGTCATATATCCTGATTCAAATCTTCAATTTAAAGTTGAAAAGCCGGCTTTACAACACCTAATTGTGATTAAAGGCCATGTGAAAATCACATTAAACATGGAAACCGAATTGTTAACCAGGGAAGAGTCAAAAATAATTTTTGGCAATGAATCTGTTAAAATTGATAACTCCGGGAAAGAGCCGGCTTGTATTATTAGAGTAAATATATCGAACCAAAGTTCGAAGGCAGAAGGTTGAAGGCTGAAGGAAAAAATAATATGAAAGTACCATTACTAGATCTTAAGTTGCAGTATCAGACGATTAAAGAAGAAGTCATGAAAGTTACCGAAGAGATTTTTGAGAGCCAGTATTTTATACTTGGTCCACGTGTCGAAGCTCTGGAAAAAGAGATAGCTGAATATTGCTCTTCAAAACATGCAGTTGGCGTGTCTTCAGGAACCGACGCTCTTCTTATTTCACTTATGGCTGCCGATATCGGACCTGAGGATAAAGTTATCACTTCAACTTATACTTTTTTTGCAACAGCAGGTTCAATAGCCCGAACCGGAGCAACTCCTGTTTTTGCGGATATTGATCCTGAAACTTATAATATCTCATCTAAAAGCATTTTCAGAGTGATGGATGGTATGACAGGAAAAGAAAGGAAAAAGATAAAAGCCATAATCCCCGTCCATCTATATGGTCAATGTTGTGACATGGATTCTATCCTTGAGATAGCAGCACAGTATAATCTTATTGTTATTGAAGATGCAGCACAGGCCATTGGTGCGGAATATAAGGGGAGGCGTGCGGGCTCAATGGGTGATTTCGGCTGTTTTTCTTTTTTTCCTTCAAAAAATCTCGGAGCCTTTGGAGATGGCGGAATTGTTGCAACAAATTCAGATGAATTCTTTGATAAATTGCGCTTGCTGAGAGTTCACGGATCGCATTTAAAATATTATCATAACAAAGTAGGAGGAAATTTCAGGTTGGATGCACTTCAGGCAGCCATTGTATCCATTAAGCTGAAGTATCTTGACGGCTGGACTGAGGCGCGGCAGGCAAATGCGGATAAATATAGAGAACTTTTTATTGACGCAGGGCTGGAGGATATTGTTAATCTTCCTGCTGAAAAGGAAAACCGGCATATTTACAATCAGTTTGTAATAAGTTTGAAGGAAAAAAGAGACGATCTTAAAATGTTTTTAACTGATGCAGGCATAGGGACAGAGATTTACTATCCTGTTCCCATGCATCTCCAGGATTGTTTTTCAAATCTGAATTACGGAGAAGGAGATTTTCCTGCGGGTGAATACGCTGCCTCACACACTTTAGCCCTTCCCGTATATCCTGAACTTTCATATGAGCAACAGGCATAT
>JAYEFW010000033.1:0-3286 GCA_034658795.1 Thermodesulfobacteriota bacterium | reverse complement strand
CGGGCTGATAAAAATTAAGTAACTACTCCGGTTTAAGGTTAGAGAGCGATGAAAACTGAGCGTTTTTTCTCGTTCCCATGCTCCAGCGTGTGAATGGATAATTAGACTTGTGACTGAACTTTCACGTGATGTTATTGTAATAAACGAACTCGGCCTTCATGCGAGGTCCGCTGCCAAGATTGCGGAGATCGCCAGGAAAGCAAATTATAACGTCTGGATAATTAAAGACAACAAAATGGCGAATGCTTCAAGTATCCTTGATGTCCTGACCCTTGAGTGCGCAAAAGGGTCTAAAATTACACTTAAGATCGATGATCAATCAGACCTTGAGATTTTAAACAATACTGTAAAGCAGTTTGAGACAGGGTTTGGAGAATTAAGCTAAATATGACAGATACTGGCTCTAGAGAGATTATATTAATCGGAATAGATGCTTCTCCGGGCATTTGTATAGGAAAGGCTTATATAGTCGATATAGAAGGCGTGGACGTTGTAAAGAAGTATTTTATCAGCGAAGATGATGTGCCAGATGAGATAAAACGTTTCAAAAGCGCTGTGAATAAGGCAAAGCAGCAACTGCTTACAATTATAACTAATGCTCCTGAGGAATTGCGCGATCATACATATATACTTGAAACTCACAAAACCCTGCTTAAAGATAAGATGCTATATGGCAAGACAATTGAAACAATTAAAAATGAAAAGGTAAACGCGGAGTGGGCTCTCAAAAAGGTAGTGTCAGAAGTGAAATCCATGTTTAAAAATATGTCTGACTCATATTTAAAAGAGCGCGTTACCGACATAGTATATGTGTCTGACCACATAATGAGAAATCTAGTCGGAGCAGAAACAAAAAAAATTGCTGATATCGATAAGCGGGTAATACTTGTCGCCAACGATCTTTCCCCGGCAGAGGCAAGCCAGATAAATCTTGAGCGGATAAAGGGATTTGTAACTGACCGGGGCGGAAAAGCATCTCATACAAGCATTATATCCCGAACCCTTGAGATTCCTGCTGTCATGGGTCTGGGGAATGCTACTAATGTCATTAAAAATGATGATTTAATTATTATTGATGGTACGGTCGGCACAGTAATTATTCATCCCACTGAAGAAACTCTTTTGGACTATGGAGTTCGTAGCTCCAAATACGAAGAACTTAAAGCAGCCATTACCCGTGACAGCCATCTTCAAGCTGAAACTGCCGATGGGTTTCAGTTAAAAGTTATGGGCAATATCGAGCTTCCCGAAGAAGTTGTATCAGTTATTGATTACGGTGGAGATGGAATTGGACTTTACAGAACAGAGTTCCAGTATTTGAGCAGCCCTATTTTGCCGAATGAATATGAGCTTTTTGATAAATACAAGGATGTGGTCGAGGTAATTGCGCCTAAACCGGTAACTATCCGCACTCTCGACATAAACGGGGATAAAGCATTTGGTAATAACTCTGATTACGTGGAAGTCAATCCTGCCCTGGGCTTGCGAGCCATAAGGTATTGTCTGAAAAATCCTGATGTCTTCAGAACACAGCTCAGAGCCATATTAAGGGCTGCGGCTTTTGGCAATGTCAGGATTTTGATTCCCATGATATCGAGTTATGAGGAAGTCCTTGAGACAAAAAGGATATTGGATGAAGTTGCTGATGCTCTGGACAAAGAAGGAACTCTCTTTAATAGAGATGTTGAATTAGGGATAATGATCGAAGTCCCTTCTGCTGTGATAATTGCGGATCTTTTAGCAGGAGAAGTAGATTTTTTCAGTTTAGGCACCAATGATCTTATCCAGTACTCTTTGGCAATAGATAGAGGAAACAGACATGTGGCGCACCTTTATCATTCGCTTCATCCCGCTATTATACGCATGATAAAAAATGTCGCCGAAGTCGTCAGAGACAAAGAGATAAAGCTGTTCATGTGCGGTGAGATGGCTTCTGATCCTATTAACCTGCCTATACTTTTAGGTTTGGGTATAGATGAATTAAGCATGAATCCTCAGTCGATTCCTGCTGTAAAGAGCATGATAAGGGCACTTAAAGTTGAAGACGCCAGAGCCTTCATGAAAGATGTTTTTAAACAGAACACAGCCTCGGGAGTTGAGGAATTGATAAGAGAAACATACGGCAGCATTCTTTTTGAAAAGGTGTATGCACGGAGGAAGGCATTTGGGGATAGAGCACAAAAAAATTATTACAGAAAACAGAAAGGCCAGACATAATTATTTTATAGAAGATATTTATGAGGCCGGAATGGTTCTTGTCGGAACCGAGGTCAAATCCCTCAGAATCGGCCGTGTAAATCTTAAGGATTCATACGCAAAGATTAAAAACGGAGAGGTTTTTGTTTATCAGATGCATATTGGGGCATATCCTTTTGCTCAGGATAACAATCATGAGCCTTTAAGGCCCAGAAAGCTGCTGTTGAACAAGCATGAGATCAAAAAGCTGTATGGTAAAGTAAATGAAATGGGTTACTCTCTGATCCCCTTAAATATTTATTTTAAAAAAGGAAAAGTAAAAATGACAATTGCCCTTGCCAGGGGAAAGCGTAAGTATGATAAAAGAGAGACAATCAGAAGGCGCGATCAAAAAAGGGAACTGGACAGAGAAAAAAAGGAGCATTGAAATTAGAAATTAGAAATTTGGCCTTCATGCTTTTGTACTGTTCTTCCCAATTTCAAGTTTCAAGCCGTGAATGGCTACAAATTTTTTTATCAACCTTTGGAACTTGACATTAAGGCATTTATCCCTTATTTTTATATATATTATATGAAGTCCTTTAGAAAATGTTTTAGAGGTTTCATAATGTTCTTTTCAATATATCTGCAACATTTCCTCCCTATGGGGGCGAAATGGCTTCGACGGAGATAAAGAAGCTCCGGCTGCATACCGAGCTCCTGCCTGCTCGTAAAAAAGGTTGGGACTAATATAATCGCAGATGATTATAATTACGCTTTAGCCGCTTAGGCTAACGTCCTGCCGGATTATTCCTGCGCATCCGGTAAGGGCGACGACTAGCAGGATAGCTTTTCCTGATTTCCTGTTTCAGGTTTAGCGAAACTTAAACAGGATAGCCTTTCAAGCATCCGGCCTGGAGGAGACTTGAACAGGCGAAAGCTAAAGTTCAGGCTAAGTATGTAGATGCCTGTGTGGAATATTTTCGGACGCGGGTTCGACTCCCGCCGCCTCCACCATTTTTATCGTTTGTTTATTCTATGATTACAGGAGATTGGAAATTATGCCAATTTCCTTTTTTCATCTTGGTGTAAATTTGGTGTAAAATTTTCA
>JAYEFW010000032.1:0-5728 GCA_034658795.1 Thermodesulfobacteriota bacterium | reverse complement strand
TCGATGCTGAGTTTTCTCAAGAAAGCAAGAGCCAGGGTTTCAGGAGATGGAGTTATGCCTTTTCCATGGCAATATTTGCAGGCTTCAAAACCGCTGTATCCAATAGATGGCCTGATTCGCTGCCTCGACATTTCAATTAACCCAAATTTAGAAATTCTTCCTACTTTTGTTTTTGCCTTATCTTTTTTTAAATGGTTTTTCAACGTTCCTTCTACTTCTGATTTGTGCTTTTGGTCTCTCATGTCAATGAGATCCAATACAACAAGACCGCCCAAATCCCGTAACCGCAGTTGACGGGCAATTTCTTCGGCTGCTTCAACATTGGTCCGTAAGGCTGTTTCTTCGATAGATTTTTGTTTTGTTGCTTTGCCTGAATTAACATCTATGGCGACTAAAGCTTCGGTTTGTTCTATTACAATTGATCCACCTGATTTCAGGTTAACCCTGTTTTTATATATAGAAGCGATCTGGTCTTCAAGCTGGTGTTTTGTAAATATAGGTTTTTCACTTTTATATAATTTAACACTTTTGGTATGTTTAGGAGATATGATTTTAATAAAATCTTTAACTTCATGGCAAACTGAGGGGTTGTCAATAAGAATTTCATTAATATCCGTAGTAAAATAGTCCCTTATGGATCTTAAAACAAGATTTCGTTCTTTAAAGAGAAGCGCTGGAGCGTTTTCCTTCATTATCTGGCTTTTAATATTTTTCCAGAGTCTGAAAAGATAATTCAAATCTTTAGAAAGCTTTGTTTTTGTACAATCTTTTCCGGCAGTCCTTACAATGAGCCCAAATCCTTCCGGGATATTAAGCTCGGGTATAATTTTTTTTAGACGATTCCGTTCATCTTCATTTTCTATTTTTCGTGAAATCCCCCGCTGTTCACTTCCAGGCATAAAAACCACGAACCTTCCAGCAAGAGATATAAATGTTGTAAGCATGGCTCCCTTTTTCATAAAAGGGTCTTTTGTTACTTGTACAACCAGTTCCTGCCCTTTCTTGACAAGATTTGATATGGAAGAGTCTCCGGCATAATTATCCTGAAAGTAATCGCTGTGGATTTCATTCTTCTGAAGAAATCCATGTCGTTCTGCTCCATAATCAACAAATGCGGCCTGAAGACTGGGTTCAACGCGAGAAATTACTGCTTTGTATATGTTACCGTGTGTAATTTCTTTTGAGGCACTTTCGATATGAAATTCCTCAAGTTTATTGTCAATTACTTTTGCGATTCTGCATTCTTCAGGATCTAATGCATTTATCAGAACCTTACTTATCATGTAATATTTATCCTTTTTCGTAACAGTTTAGTCACAAAGACACTAAGCCACCAAGATTATAATATAATTTCTAACAAACTTCATACACTTTTTCGAGCAAACTCGGTACTAATATCTTATGTACAGTATATGCTGTATCTACAATTTTTTCAGCAACAGATTCTTTTCTGCCTGTGCGTCTCCGAATGAATTATCTGAAAGTCTATAGGTCTTTTTGATAAAGGTTTAAAATTCATATCTCTTTTTTGTGCCTTTGTGCCTTAGTGGCTGAACTGTTACAGTTTTTTTGATTGAATAAGCAATTGTCAAGTACAAGTCAAACTATTTCTGATCAATGGTTTTTGTCAGTATTGCTATTTATATTATATTATGGCATGAGATGATAGAATTTGAGGAAAATTAGGTGAAAGGTAGTAATAGTAAATGGATAAAAAATACGACCCAAAGATAATAGAAAATAAATGGCGGATTTACTGGGAAAGTTCAAAGCTTTTTAAGGTTGATGAGGACCCGGAAAGGCAAAAGTATTATCTTCTTGAAATGTTTCCCTATCCTTCCGGCAAGATACACATGGGGCATGTTAGAAACTATACCATAGGCGATGTTATTGCCAGGTACAAAAAAATGCAGGGATTCAATGTATTACATCCAATGGGATGGGATGCATTTGGTATGCCGGCGGAAAATGCTGCAATTGCAAACAGATCTCATCCGGCAAAATGGACATATGAAAATATTGATACCATGCGTCGCCAGTTGAAACGTATTGGATTCAGCTACGACTGGGAAAGAGAATTCGCCACTTGCAGACCTGAATATTACAGATGGGAGCAATGGTTATTCTTAAAGATGTATGAAAAGAAAATGGTTTACAGGAAAAAATCGTTTGTTAACTGGTGTAATTCCTGCCAGACCGTTCTTGCCAACGAGCAGGTTGAGGCCGGTATGTGCTGGAGATGTGGCAATGCTGTTCACCAAAAGAAACTCTGGCAGTGGTTTTTCCGAATTACCGATTATGCTGAAGACCTTCTGGCTTATTGCGATCATCTTCCTGGCTGGCCTGATAAAGTTATTGCCATGCAGAAGAACTGGATCAAAAAAAGTTTAGGAGCGGAAATTCGTTTTCCTATAGAGAATCCTCCTGATAAAGAAGAGCGTATATCTGTTTTTACTACGCGGCAGGATACGGTTTTCGGAGCAACATTCATGTGTCTTGCACCGGAACATCCGCTTGTGCTGAAGCTTTCAGAAGGAACGAAGCAGGAAAAACAGGTAAGAAAATTTATTGAACGAATATCTATGCAGGACAGGTCGGTCAAGGCTATTGAAGGTTATGAAAAGGAGGGTGTTTTTACAGGTGCCTATTGTATAAACCCGTTGAGCAAGAGAAGAATCCCGGTTTATACAGCTAATTTTGCCCTGATGGAATATGGTACCGGTGCGGTTATGTCTGTTCCTGCGCATGACCAGCGTGATTTTGATTTTGCTAAAAAGTATGGGCTCGATATAATTGTTGTTATAAAACCATATGATTTTGATCTTGATTCTGAAATAATGACGGAAGCTTATACAGATGAAGGAGTAATGGTTAATTCCGGTCAATTTGACGGAATGGATAACAGAAAAGCTTTAGATGCAATAGCTTCTTTTCTTGAAGATAATGATATCGGGAAAAAAACGGTAAGTTTTAGATTAAGGGACTGGGGTATTTCCAGACAACGATATTGGGGCACGCCGATTCCCATGATTTACTGCAACAAATGCGGCATTGTTCCTGTGCCAGAAGAAGACCTTCCCGTAATACTTCCGGAAGATGTCAACCTCCTGGAAGACGGCGGATCGCCGCTTTCAAAACTCGAATATTTTGCAAATATCAGGTGTCCGGCATGTGGAGCTTCTGACGCAAAAAGAGAAACCGATACAATGGACACATTTGTTGAGTCTTCCTGGTATTTTGCCAGATATTGCAGCCCTGATTGCAACACCGGCATGTTTGATAAAAAGGCCGTTGAATACTGGATGCCGGTAGACCAGTATATCGGAGGGGTAGAACACGCTGTTTTACATCTTCTGTATTCAAGGTATTTTACACGTGTATTAAAAGATTTGGGCCTGGTTAGTTTTAAGGAGCCTTTTACAAGGCTGCTTACCCAGGGTATGGTCTGCAAAGAGACTGTTTCGTGTCCTGAACACGGCTATCTTTTTCCTGAAGAGGTTGAGGGGAGTAGCGGCGGTTCTGATCGTTTTTGTAAAAAATGCGGCAAGAAAGTTGTGGTGGGTCGTATTGAAAAAATGTCAAAATCAAAAAAGAATGTAATAGATCCGAATAGATTACTTGATAAATATGGTGCGGATACCACGAGACTTTTCTGCCTTTTTGCAGCTCCTCCACAACGTGATCTCGAATGGAGTGAGCAGGGAGTCGAAGGCAGCTATCGCTTTCTTAACCGTGTATGGCGTATTGCATCGAACTGCATGGATTACATAAAAGATGTTTCGCCATATTATGGAAGTCCTGACAAGCTTGATGGTGAATTGCGTGATTTATATAGAAAGACACATTATACAATAAAAAAGGTTACCAGAGATATTGAAGATAGATTTCATTTTAATACAGCTATAAGTGCTGTTATGGAACTTGTTAATGTTATGTCGGGCATTGATATTCAAAAAAACGGTCATAAAGAGAACTCCGTTGTCAGGTATGCCCTGGAGTCAGTTGTGCTCCTTTTAGCACCAATAGTTCCTCATTTTGCCGAAGAACTCTGGGAAGCATTGGGAAATAAGTCCAATATACTTTTAGCTTCTTGGCCTGAATATAATAAAGAAGCTCTGACTAAAGATGACCTTTTAATTGTTGTCCAGGTTAATGGCAAGCTCAGAGGCAGGTTTAATGTAGATGCAGATGCAGATGCAGATGATAATACCTTAAAAGAAATGGCCATTTCAGATGAGCATGTTAAAAAGTTTATAAAAGGTAAGCCTGTCAGAAAAATTATAGTTGTAAAGAAAAAGCTGGTTAATATTGTTATATAAGATAAAAAAGAAAAGATTTAAAAGTTCACCACGGAACGACACGGAGTTTCACTGAAAAGTATAAACAATGAGTAAGTTACTATTTGAACGCAGATTACGAGCCGATTTCCTGGTAGAAAACAAGGCCATAAAAAAGATAACAAATCAGAACGAAGCCCTATTGATCAATTATTTCAAAATAACTCGCTTGAGAGGGAAGTCCATTGATAATTCAGTGTAATTCTGTGAAAATCCGTGGTGAACTATTACGAAAAGATTGGAAAATGTTTTCTAATAATAAGATTAATATTCGGATAGTTTTTTGTCTCTTGTTTGTTTTTTCATCATGTGGATACAGTTTTAGAGGCGGCGGTAATTTGCCGGAAGGCATAAAAAGCCTTTCAATAAAAATGCTCGAAAACCGAACTTCTGAAACCGGAGCAGAAAATATTTTCACAAATGATCTCATTTATGAAATTACCGGTTTCGGCAAAGTCGTTTTAACAAAAGGAGACAATGCCGATGGCATTCTTACCGGAGTCATTAAATCCATGCGCATTCATGCAATTTCCCGCCGGGATTCATACTCATCGCTTGAAAGGCGCGTAATTGTCACACTAAGCTTGAAATTGACAGATCCGACAGGCAGAGTAATATGGTCGGTAAAAAACCTTTCTGCAAACGAAGACTATATTGTATTATCCGATAAACAGGCAACGGAAAAAAACAGACGAGAAGCTGTTAAAACTCTTTCTAAAAGACTTGCAGAAAAAGTTTATAATCGCTTAACGGACGATTTTTAGGACCTGTCCTATAGATTTCCGTAAAAGTTTACCACGGAAGAGCACTGAGTTTCACTGAAAATTATAAACAATGAGTAAGGAACGGGGACGAAATAACTTCCTCAAGTAGGTGCAGCATGGGAAGTATAAAAAACTTGGTCCTGGTTATAATGTTGAGAAGGATATTTTGATAATTCAGTGTAATTCCTTGAAAAATCCGTGGTGGACTTTTACATATTTCCTATGGATTAAAATAGTTAGGTAGCGGTTGCAACTGCAAGTTTTGACAGGCGGGATATTTTTCTGGCGGCTGTTTTCTTATGGATCACACCTTTTTTTGCTGCTTTGTCGATTAGTGACTGGGCTGTATTAAGCTTTTTTAAAGTCATTTCGCCGGAATCTTCATTTAAAGATAGTCGTAATTCCTTGGTTACCTTTTTAACACTGGTTTTTACAGTTTTATTTCGCATACGTCTAATTTCATTCTGCATAGCGCGTTTTAATGCTGATTTATGATTAGCCAATTATAAACTCCTTTCCAAAAGATTTAAATTTTTTTTGTATTACTTAGAAATATGGTTGTCAAGAAAATTTGTTGAAATCTGGATATTCGATATAAGCCTTGGCGAATTTTATGATACGGCACAA
>JAYEFW010000031.1:3850-5754 GCA_034658795.1 Thermodesulfobacteriota bacterium | reverse complement strand
TATATTCCAACCTATTTCGGGCAATGTTTTAAATGTAAAAAGAGGCACCATCTCGTGTTTTTAACTAGAATTCAAAGACTTAGCATTTCAACGAAAATAATTTTGGGATATCTACCGATTTTCCTGGTTATGATCCTGATAACTATAGTCGCTCTTTCAAGTCTTAATGAAGCAAATAGTAACAGCAAAAATATTATAGAACATGATATTGTTTTGCTGGAAGCCGCTAATAATATGCTCGACAGCCTTCTGGCACAAGAATCTTATGGCCGTCGCTATTTAATTTTGGATAGTCAGGAGATACTAGGACTGTTTTGGCAGCGAAGTCAAGAATTTGATATGCTTGTCTCTAGAATTCAGGCCCTTACAGAATCCCATGACATTCCTTCAAAGCAGTTGTTAATTCTCCATAATGAATTCAATAATCTTTACAAAGATCGGCTAAAGAATATAGGCAATAAGTCATCAATCATTACAAAGGAATATGATGCAAAAATCAAAAGCAAGCTGGACGAATTAATAGCCCTGATTCAAATGATGATGTTGAATGTAAAAGAAAATCAAAACCAGATGATTATCAAGAATAGCGATGCCGGATTGAAAGCGTTTCGCATTACTTTTATATTATCAAGTCTCGGCATTATTCTGGGTATAGGTGCAGCAGCCCTGACGACTCGCAATATCGCAAGATCAATCCAGCAGCTAAAATTAGCAACAAATGAAATATCGAAAGGCAGATTCAATCATATCCCAGATGTTACAGCTCAGGATGAATTAGGTGAACTTGCAAATGCTTTTATTAAAATGGCTCATCTGTTAGCCTCTCTGGAAGAAGCCAACTTGAATGCAAATCCGTTGACAAGGCTGCCGGGTGGAATAGCAATTGAGAATGTTCTGAAAAATAGACTGGCAGCAAACAAATCTGTGACATTCTGTTTGCTGGATATAGACAATTTCAAATCGTTCAATGATCATTATGGATATGCTGCGGGCAATGAAATTATCAAAACAACGGCAAAAATTATTGAAAAAACAACTGCCGAATATGGAACAAATGATGATTTTGTAGGGCATATCGGGGGAGATGATTTTGCACTCTTAACAACCATAGGAAGGTACAATAAACTTTGCACCCATATTATCGAAGGATTTGACAAAAAGATTATTGACTTTTATAATAATAAGGATGGGGCAAATGGTTATATCTTGGGGGAAACACGTCAAGGCAAAAAAATAAAATTTCCGATCATGTCTATTTCCATTGCTGTTGTTGTTTCAAATAAGGAGAAAAGACAGATAAGTCATATTGAAATTGGAGAGATTGCCGCAGAACTAAAAGAACATGCAAAAAAAATTTCTGGTAGTGTGTTTATAGTCAATCGAAGAAAAAAGTGATATAGACTTTCAGATAAATAATTTCACTGTGTTATCAGTCGTCGACGTATAACTAATACGCCTTCCTCCTTCTGGCCTTGTGAAATTAATTATCTGAAAGTCTATAGTTAGCGAAAATAAATTGATTCCAAAATAATGGAGGCGTGTGAAAACAAACTATTTTTTAAAGCTAATCGTTTTATTTTTCTTACTTTGTATGGTAATTTCCATTACTGGTTGTGTACAGCAAACAAAAAACATGAAAGACTCAACCTATTATCTCACCTTACAAACAAAAGAAATTAAAACCGAAATTTCTCGCTTAGAAAAAGCTCTGAAAAGTGAAGACAAGTCATTATCCAGACCGACCTCTCTTTATTATTTAGCATTGCTTTATTCGCACTTCAAAAACCCTGAACCCGATTACAAGCATGCATTTAAAAACCTGGAGGAATATATCTTACTCGATCCGGATGGAGCCGAACAAAAAAGCTCTGCTCAATATCTGATGAGCCTTTTAAATAAATTAA
>JAYEFW010000031.1:0-3750 GCA_034658795.1 Thermodesulfobacteriota bacterium | reverse complement strand
CTAAAGCAGCTTGATATTCAACTGGAGAAAAAAAGGGGGGGAAAGCTGGAATAAGGGACATTATGCAGCGAGTTCTACCCCCATAAGCGCTAACTTAAGCTGCGAGATAGTATTTTGGGATGATATTTAGAATATCGAATGTCGAACAAGGAATGACGAATTATGAAGTTTTAACTGCGACAAAAGTTTTGCTGGCCGAATAATTCGTACAGCAAAACGAATTAAACGCCTTTTAAAATCAAATTTGCTACATTCCTTCCTTCGACATTCATTATTCCTTGTTCGATATTCGACATTCTTTTTTGTTTTGCAACTTTTTTGTGTTGCGCCCCTTATAAGGTTTTGCATTGTGAATATATTACTTATTGATATAAACCCTTTTTCTCCATCC
The DNA here is from genome assembly GCA_034658795.1 of Thermodesulfobacteriota bacterium. Taxonomy (GTDB): domain Bacteria; phylum Desulfobacterota; class Desulfobacteria; order Desulfobacterales; family ETH-SRB1; genus B13-G4. The sequence goes on along the minus strand of JAYEFW010000031.1, from coordinate 3,359 downwards.
TTGACCCCTATCTCGTTGGGATATATTGCATCATTTCTCAAATCCAGGGGTTTTAATACCAGGATATTGTCACTTGGAGAGAATACACATATCTCCCGCACAAATCTTTGTGAAATTGTCAGAAGGTTTAATCCCGCCCTGGTTGGGCTGTCGGCCTATCAGAGAACCATGCTTTATGTGAATGGCCTTGCAAAACTCATAAAGTCACTGGACAGAGATATAAAGCTTGCCATTGGAGGACCGCAGGCCACGTTTATGCCGTCTTCGGCTTTTTCCGAACTACCTGATATTGACTATATATCTCGATCTTCAGGTGAGGAGACACTCTTGCATGTTGCGCAGGCCATCAAAAACGGGACTCCCTTTTCCAATCTTTTGGGTGTCAGCTATAAAGATGCAAACGGCGAAGTCTTTGATACACCCGAACTTGATGCGGCGGCTGATCTTGACATTTATTCCTCTCCCTATCTTGATGACACTTTCGACTACTCACGCATGAGTGAAGCCATTATGCTGACCTCTCGCGGATGTCCTCACGACTGCATCTACTGTTACACACCCAATGCATTCAAGCACAAAGTAAGTTTCCATTCGGTCGATAGAGTCATTGAAGAAATCAAGTGGATCAGAAAAAAGGGCGTGAAGAGACTCTGGTTTGCCGATCCGAATATTTCCCTTAAGCCTGCACGCCTTATGAAAATTTTTGACAAAATGCTGTCAGAGGGTCTTGATATGCAGATGTGGCTGCAGACCCGGGCAGACCTCGTGGACCCTGAAGTGATGAAGATAATGAAGCTCTCGGGAGTGAGCACCATTGCCTTTGGATTGGAATCAGCCTCAGAACGGGTCCTGGCAAGGATGGGCAAACACATATCCGTTGAAAGGGTGGCTGAGGCGGTCAAGCTGGCCCAGAACGAAAAAATAGAAGTAGAGCTTTTTACCATTTTTGGTCTTCCATATGAAACATTCGAGGATGCAGTAAAGACCCTGGAATTTATGAAGGCAAACAAAGTCAAAATCATGGGCAACACAAACTCCCAGCAGATGCAGATCTATTTTGGGACGCATATGGCCCGGCACTATGAGGAATACAAGATTAAACCCTTAAACAACAATTGGCCGGCATATCTTTCCATTGGGAACCGCTATGAGACGGATTGTATGAACTATAAGGAAATCCAAAAAATTCAGGCCATGTGGAAAGCCAACTCCCTTGACAGGGGCAGACGGATTGTGTCGTAGACTTTCAGATAAATAATTTCACTGCGTTATCAGTCGTCGACGTATAACTAATACGCCTTCCTCCTTCTGGCCTTGTGAAATTAATTATCTGAAAGTCTATATCGGGAAATTTTTTTCAAAGGTTTCAAGCGGAAATGATGAATAACGATTTTCAAACAAATCTAACGCCGGTTTTGCAAAAGATATTTATAGTACTGGGCAAACAGGACAGGGAACAGCTTGAGAAGCTTGTCCTGACGCTGTCAAACCTGTTTCAGCATATGAATTTTACATCTCATCTTTATTTTATGGCGGAGAATCTGTCCGAAGGTATGCCCCAACTCGAATATATTCAGAAAAACATCATGGTGTTTCTCAAGGAGAACCTGTTTGCCCGGTTTTATGTTAACCTTATCCACCGTGCCCCTCTGGAAACGGCAAAGGATATAGATTACAACTTCAACTATTATTACCAGCCCTGGAAGCGGTCAATACGTGCTTTTGACATAGAAAGCAATGAGCACAGGGAGGCTCCGAGGCTAGTTTTGCTGCCGGTTGTTGTGACCGATAGGCAGACTGACAGTAAATTGCTCGCCGGTCTTTTTGACAGGTTCAACAGCTCTTTCCTTTTGCCTGCTCTTTACCTGAATACAGATACGTTCTTTCTGACGGAAGATAAAAATCTTCTCATGAAGGCACACAAAGTTTACTATGGCCACAGCAACTCTGCGGAGGCTGCTGAAATCGTATCAACTATATGTAGTCAAGATATCCTTGAAAAGGCGTCTCCTAATGTTGCATCGCGGACTGTACTCATGAATGCCCCATGCCCTGCTGCCCTGATTATTTCAGCGCGGGATGGTATGGTTTATTCCTGCATGGATGCTTTTCGCAAGAAGGAGAGCTTGACCAATATTTATGGAGAACATGCCAATACCCTGATGACACAATATGATCAGTACCACAAATCGAATAGCGACTGCCTGGAGTGCCGAAAGCAGATGGTTGAATGGTTTTCAAGTTTAGGGCTGCCGAAAGGAATATAGGTTCTATCCCACGATGCTTTTACACAATTCATCAATCGCACCGGAATTCGCTGTTATCCAATAGACACTCTTACTGATTCTGAATATATAATGCTCCTGCCCCATACCTTTGAATGAATAGATCTTCACCCCATCCAGACCTATCTCTTTATAATCACTGAACGGCGATCTTTTACTCGATCTCATCTTCTCTATCATAATCTCTGTCTGCTGTATAGCATCATCCGTACTGAATGATTCAGAAACCCATACAGTTGCTTTTTCTCCTTCCCCCTGATAAAAGGCGACCTTGCCGCTTACCACATTTATCTTCTTGCCGTGAAGCTCATTAATGGCGTTCAGGGCGTCTTTACCGGTAATCAACTGTACAAGCTTGAGTCCTCTGATCTCTTCTTGAAAAACAGGTGAAGGACTCTGATTACAACCCAGAAGAAAAAAAGAAAAAAGAATAAAAATAATGCGCTTTCTCATATTGTGTAACATAGCTAATTTCCTTCCCGTTCCTAAGCACGGTGAGTCAATTCTTCATTCTAAAAAAACAGGAGAAGTCAAGTAGAAACTCAAACAAAACAAAAAGGGCATTCCCTCTTAATTCGATGGAATGCCCTTTTTTTTAACTCAGAAATATTTCCCTAAACTAAAGTGACATTTACTGCAGCAGGACCTTTTTGTCCCTGCTCGATGTCAAAGGTAACCCGGTCGCCTTCATTAAGAGACTTGAAACCGCTTGCATTGATTCCTGAATGATGAACAAATACATCCGGCCCTTCTTCCTGCTCGATGAAGCCATATCCTTTGCTGCTATTAAACCATTTTACAATTCCATTAGCCATAGTTGACATCCTCCTTTCAAAAAATTCTCATGGTCCCAAACTTCAGGATGCCATTTTGACAAATGGGTCTTTCCTTTAGAACGAAACCGGCCAGCCAATTAAGAACAAGCCATTATTGATTGGATCAAACAATAACACCTATCAGGCGGAAAGCAAGTTTTTTTTCGATTTTTGATCTTGTCTTTTCGATTTTTTTCTGAAAGTTGAAAAAACTGATATATTTTTGATTAAAATAATGGTGGAGGCGGCGGGAGTCGAA
>JAYEFW010000030.1:11619-20727 GCA_034658795.1 Thermodesulfobacteriota bacterium | reverse complement strand
AACAAGTCTCCAAGGCGGATTCGCTTTTTAAAACGATCCAAAACAAAGCTGAGCATTTTTTGCGTAATGGCCTTCTGATTTACCAATATTTGACCTATGGGCATGTGTTTTTTGAGTTTCTTTTGATATTTTAACGCGTTTTGAAACTGATCAATGGTGATGAGTCCTTCTTCAATTAAAATTTCGCCAATTTTGCGGCTGTTTAAACCAGCTTTCGTAACATTATTCTTGTTTTTTTCTGGTAAACTCATTAATTTTCTCCATCCTAGCTAATATGAACGTCATTCAAATGATAGTAAGCGTGTTTATAGTTCACCCTTTTTTCAATGAACTACGCAACGACTGAAGTAATTTGGATATTGATTTCAATCCTTGTATTGATTCTTTTGCATCTAAATCACAAAATATATCAACATTTCGTAAAATATAAATTTGTGCTCTTACAACTGAACGTCCTGCTTCTTGTCAGCCTCTATCTGATATGTTTTGATCAACCATTGACTTTATATAAATATGCTTTTATAGGATTTTTTGCAAAAGTTATTTTTGATTACTGAATTTTTAAACTGTTACAAAATGAGTTTGTAACCTTTCGGGGTCTGGCATTAAAGTAATTATTGATATGAATAATAGATATTTTGATTTAAACACATATTATAGGAATATGTTCGGATGCAGAGTCCAGAAAATTACCATTGACGCAGGGCTTTCATGCCCGAACAGGGATGGTACGATTTCAACAGGCGGATGCATATACTGTAATTCAAAGGGATCGGGAACCGGCGCTTATGCAAAAGGGCTTTCAATAAAAGATCAGTTAATTAAAGGTAAAGAAGCGCTTTCTAAACGGTATAAGGCAAAAAAGTTTATTGCTTATTTCCAGTCTTTTTCTAACACATATGCTCCATTTGGCAAGCTAAAAAGCCTCTATGATGAAGCTCTTGCAGTAGATGATGTCGTTGGACTGTCAATCGGTACAAGACCCGACTGTGTGGACAAGCCTGTTCTGGAACTTTTGCAGGGCTATGAGAAAAATTATCTGATCTGGATAGAATATGGTATCCAGTCTGTTCATGATGAAACACTTGCCTTTATAAACAGGGGCCATGATTTTAAATGTTTCAAAAATATTATCGATGTCACCAGAAATACAGACATAAAAATTTGTGTGCATGTTATACTGGGGCTTCCGAATGAAAATAAAAAGCAAATGCTTGAGACGGCAAAAACTATAGCGGGCATGGGTATAGATGGTATCAAACTGCATCTTCTTTATGTTGTTAAAGGAACTAAGCTTGAAAAACTTTATAATGCCGGCGATTACAGATGTCTCGAACAGCAGGAATATGTAAATCTTGTGTGTGATTTTTTAGAACTGATGCCTATGAATATGGTAATTCAGCGTCTTACCGGTGACCCACATTATGAAGAGCTGGTGGCGCCCTCATGGTCACTTAATAAAATGGAAACACTTGCTCTCATAAAAGATACCCTGGAGAAAAGGGATTCATGGCAGGGGAAATTTAACGGAAGAATTCCCCCTTTATTTTGAACCGCAGAACCGCAGAACCGCAGAACAAGGAACCGCAGAATATCGAAGTGAAAGATATCAATTTATTCCTTTCAAAAAACTTCTGCTGTTCGACATTCCTTGTTCGATATTCGATATTCAAATTCTAATAACGAAAGACGCTTTAAAAATGATAAAAAAATTGTGTTGTCAAGAGATATTTTTCGAAAACTGAAGCAATTATAAGATATTATAAGGACTTAAGTGCATATGGCTCTTTCCGTGTCTGAAAGACTGCGCCGCTTTTATGATCTATTTTCGGGCAACGATAATATTCTGATCGTTATTGACGCTGATCCTGATTCTATTTCAAGTGCAATGGCCGTTAAAAGATTGTTATGGCGCAAGGTTTCAAATATAACTATATCCAATATCAATATAATCAAACGTCCTGATAATCTGGCAATGATCAGGCTTCTGGACGTCTGTCTGGTTCATATTGATGAAATAGATGAGGGAAGCTTTAATCGTTTTATAATGGTCGATTCACAGCCGGATCATCATGAAGTATTTGCCAGGTTTAACTTTGATGTCATTATAGATCATCATCCTGAGACGGATGTAAAAGGATCTTTTATTGATATCCGGCCTAAATATGGTGCTACAGCTACCATCATGACCGAATATTTGAGAGCGGCCAAAATTAAACCAGCCGCTAAACTGGCAACAGGTTTATTTTATGCAATTAAGACAGATACAAGCAATTTTGAAAGGCAGACTTTAATTGAAGATATCCGGGCATTTCAATTTCTTTTTCGCCATATCAATACTTATCTGGCCAGGAGGATTGAGCAGGCGGACCTTAAACTCGAATTTTTGAAATATTTCAGAAGAGCCATTCAGAACATGCACAGGCGAAAAAACAAAATATATGTTCATCTCGGTTCTGTTGTGAACCCGGATATATGCGTACTTATAGCTGATTTTTTCATGAGAATAGATTCGGTAAACTGGAGTATTGTCTCCGGTATTTATGCAAAGAAACTGATTATTATTTTTAGAAACGACGGTCTTCGCAGGAATGCCGGTAATGTGGCAAGGCTGAGTTTTGGTCGTGTCGGATCTGCAGGAGGGCACAAGAGTATGGCTCGTTCAGAGATTGCACTTGCCGACATAACGGACTTAGTTGACTATAAGAATAAAGATAAATTTTTAACCTGGATTATAAAGAAGATAAACAAGAGAGCCGGTGAAAAATGATGGCTGTCAAAAATTCTGAACTTTCTGTGACTATACTTGGTTCAGGTACATGTGTACCATCGCTCAAAAGGAGTTCTTGCTCTGCATTAATTGAAACAGGCGGAAAAAAGCTTGTTTTTGATTTAGGCCCCGGCACAATGAGAAGGCTTCTTGAAGTTGATAATAAAATTTTTGATATTTCATTTATTTTTTTCAGTCATTTCCATCCGGATCATACTGGGGAACTGGTCTCATTTTTATTTTCCTCTAAATATTCCGGTAAAGAACAAAGGCAAACTCCCATAACATTTATAGCTGGAAGGGGATTTGCAGAGTTTTATAACAGGCTGAAAATGGTATATGGCAACTGGATTGAACTTGAGCCGGGTTTGATAAATATTGTTGAACTTGATAATAAAGATTATGACAGCATTAGATTTAATGAATTTACTGTTGAGTCAATTCCAGTTGAACATAACGATGAGAGCCTGGCATACAGGGTTACGAGTCGGAACAAAATATCAGTTGTATATTCAGGCGATACAGACTTCAGCAATAATCTTATTGCTTTATCAAAAGAAGCTGATTTATTAATTTGCGAATCAGCGTTGCCTGATGAATTAAAGGTTAAAGGCCATCTAACACCGTCTCTTGCAGGTAAAATAGCAGCAATGGCAAACGTTAAAAAATTAATGCTGACACATTTTTATCCTGAATGCGATGAAGTAGATATTGAAAAACAATGTCGCAAGACTTATGGTGGTGAACTTATACTTGCGGAAGATCTTATGACAATTGATTTTTAGGATCAAGGGGGTCGAACGGTTACGATATGAGATATTATCCGGTTAATCTTGACATACAGAATCGTAAATGTTTAGTGGTCGGTGGCGGCTCAGTGGGCACAAGGAAGGTTATGACACTTCTGGAATGTGGGGCGGTTGTTACAGTTGTAAGTTCTGATGTTGCTGAAGAGCTGCTTGAACTTGCAGAAAAAAAGATGATAGAGTTAAAGAGAAGGCCTTATGAGTCCTCTGATATTGACGGTATGTTTCTCGTTATAGGAGCTACTGACAACGAGGAATTAAACCGGCAGATAAATAAGGATGCCGAACACCAAAGTAAATTGTGCAACATAGCTGACCGACCTGAGGTCTGCAATTTTGTTCTTCCTTCAATTGTAAACAGAGGTAATCTTGTAATTGCTATTTCCACTACAGGTAAAAGCCCTGCTTTTGCAAAAAAAATGCGTCAAGACCTTGAAAAAGAATTCGGAGAGGAATATGACGAATTTTTAGAGTTAATGGGAGCTATACGCAAAAAGGCGTTAAGCGAAAAACACGAACCGGAAGCGCATAAGCACCTTTTTGAACAGCTTATAAATAGAGGACTTGTTGATATGGTTAGGAACAATGATAAGGAAAGAATAAATTCCCTCCTTCTTGAGATTTTTGGCGAAGGATACAGGTTTGAAGAATTAATGAAGGCAGACAGTTAAAGAGGTTTAAGGTGTAATCAATGGAGATTGTGATTATATTTACCATTTTTTTCTACTTGATGAGTACGGCGGCGTACTTTGCTTATCTTTTCTTGCAGAAAAATTATTTAAATAGAGCTGGATACTTCTTGCTGATAGCTGGTTTTTTGTGTAATTCAGCGGCTATTTTTTATGGTTTTTTAAAATCCGGGCTGATTCCTGTTCATAATCTCCATGAAACCCTTGTTATTGTCGGATGGTCGATAGCCTGTGTTTTTATAATATTTCAATATAAGTTCAACCTTAGAATTTTGGGCATATATGCTGCACCCATTGCAGGCATTGTTATGATATTTGCTTCTCAGGTATCCTCTGAGCCTGTTCAGGTTAAAAATATTGTTAATAATTTCTGGCTTATTTTTCATATAGCTTCGATATTTATCGGTGAGGCGTTTTTTGTTTTGGCGGGAGGATTGGGTTGTATGTATCTTGCCCAGGAGCATACTATTAAGGCCAAAAAACATGGTTTTTTTTTCAGACGTCTGCCTTCGCTGGAGCTGCTTGATACTGCGGGATATAATTGCATAGTTGTGGGTTTTACCATGTTGACTATAGGTCTCGCAACAGGTCTGGTTTATGCTCAAATGGTTTGGGGGAAGTTCTGGAGCTGGGATCCAAAAGAGGTCTGGTCCGGCATAACATGGCTTTTGTATGCTGCTTTACTTCATGGGCGCTTTACTGTAGGCTGGCGCGGAAGGAAAGCAGCGATTATGGCTATTATCGGGTTGGCCGCACTCCTGTTTACTTTTTTTGGGGTTAATTTTCTTTTAGATGGACATCATGGTAAATTTACCAAATTGTAAACTTAGGTCAGATAAAAATTTATAAACTCATAATACTTTAGCTTTATTCGCTTCAGGTATAATACATTCAAACCATGAAAAACTCACGCATAAGATATCGTAAAGGAAGAACTTGCCATGGATGAAAAAAATAGTAAGAGTTCAACTGGCCATTAATAAACAATAACAAAATTTTTAAAGGTTCTTTCTTAACGATTTCTAATGCGCTCAAACAGTTTCCTGTTTTGAATGTATTATACCTGAAGCTCAACAGCTTAATAAGCCCGCCGGAAGGGCGCTAATTTAAAATGGACTTTTTACAGGGCCGTCAATTAAAGAAATGCTCGATATAGTTTTATTAGGATTAAATCATAAAACCGCACCAATAGAATTGAGGGAGCTTCTCTCTTTTTCAAAAGAGGAAACTGTCGCTGTTATGGAGGGTTTGCAAAAGTGTCCGGATATTAACGAAGTAATGCTGATTTCAACCTGTAATCGTGTTGAGGTGCTGCTGACTACTTCAAACACCATCAACTCTGTTAATTCCGTAAAAACTCATATTTCCGAATTCAAAAAAATACCAATATCTAAATTTGAAGATGCTTTTTATACGCATGACGGCAAGGATGCTGTCCGCCATATTTTCAGGGTTGCATCAAGCCTCGATTCAATGATGGTCGGAGAACCGCAGATTCTTGGACAGATTAAAGATGCATACCTGACAACCATTTTGAAAAAAACGTCCGGCGTTATTTTGAACAGGTTATTGCATAAAACCTTCTTTGTGGCAAAACGTGTTAGAAGTGAAACAGGTATCGGAGATCATGCTGTATCAATAAGTTATGCTGCAATTGAGCTTGCGCGGAAAATATTCGGCGATCTTGAAGGGAAAAAGGTACTCCTGGTCGGTGCCGGCGAAATGGCGGAACTTGCAGTGGAACATCTTATCAGGAACAGGACGGGAGAAATTTTTGTTGCAAACAGAACATTTGAAAGGGGCGTTGAACTATCCAATAAATTCAAAGGCAAAGCTATACGTATTGAAGAAATCCCGGATTGTTTAAAGGTTGTGGATATAATAATCAGCTCGACGGGTTCACCCAATTTCGTTATTGTGCGCGATCAGGTTAAAGGAGTTATGCGCAGCAGGCGTAACAGACCAATTTTCTTTATAGACATTGCGGTTCCTCGCGATATTGATCCTGATATAAACCGGCTTAACAATTCATATGTTTATGACATAGATGATTTAAAAGGAGTTATTGAGGAAAACATAAAGGATAGAAATAAAGAATCCATCAAGGGAGAGAGGATCGTTGACGAGGCTGTAATTAGCTTTCAGCATTGGTATGAGAGCCTTGAAGTGGTGCCTACAATAGTTGCCTTGAGGAATAAGATAGATACCATTGCGAGGATTGAGGTTGACAAGACCTTGCAGTCCTTAAATAACCTTTCAGATAATGACTGCCAGGCAATTCACAGGATGACAAATTCACTTATAAATAAAATTTTGCACGATCCGACTATTTTTTTAAAAAGCAATGGATGCTATGGAGACAGGTTTGCTTATATTGATTTAACCAGGAGGCTTTTTAACCTCGATGACTGAAAGTCTATAGTCAGAAATTTGAAAACTCAAATATGAGATTAACCAGAGGCAGCGGGCAATTAAATTTAAGAACGTCTGAAACTCGCGCATAAGTGAGCCTAAAGAAAAAAGAGTATTAATATCAGTTAGAAAAATTAAACGTTATGGCTTGAGTTTATCCTTTTAACAAAAATATACAAAAGTGCCTCTTTTTTCTTAATGCTCACTAATACGCTCAAACAGTCAGCCGTTTTAAATTTAAATGCCCGCCACCTCTAATTGTTAACAACTTACTTTTGAGTTTTCAAATTTCTGATAGTACATTTTGGAGGATTAATTTGATGAAAACAGCATTTCTTTTTCCCGGGCAGGGTTCACAGTCAGTTGGTATGGGTCTTGATTTTTATCAGGAATTTGATTTTGTAAGAGAACTGGTTGATATGGCTGAGGAAATTACCAGGATAAACATTTCTAGGCTCTGTTTCAAGGGCCCCATGGAAGACCTTACCATGACGGTTAATCTTCAGCCCTCAATAACTGCTGTAAATCTTGCATGTCTTGCGATTTTAGAAAAAGAAGGCAGATGGGCGGATATTGCAGCAGGACACAGCCTCGGCGAATATAGTGCATTAACTGCATCAGGAGTTATTTCAAAAGAGGATACATTAAGGCTTGTATTTAAAAGAGGCGAGCTGATGCACAGGGAATCGACAAAGCATCAAGGTGCTATGCATGCAATTATCGGACTTGCCATTGATGAAGTTCGGAGACTCGTTGATGAAGTTCAAAGTGAAGGCGTTGTAGCAGTTGCAAATCATAATACTGAACATCAAATCGTTATAACCGGTGCCCCGGAGCAGGTTGAAAAAGTTTCGTCTCTTGCGGTTTTGCAGGAGGCAAGGGCAGTTCCTTTAAAAGTTAGCGGAGCATGGCATAGTGAACTTATAAGAGGGGCGGTGGATGAGTTCAGGGATTTTCTTGATACTGTTTCTTTTAACACGCCGGAAAGAGCAATTATCCATAATGTTACCGCCTATTTTGGGGAAAATCCTGATGAGATTAGGCATATTATGGCAAGGCAGTTATGCAGCCCTGTCAGATGGTATGACTCGATGCAAAGACTGATCGATGAAAAAGTGGAAATATTTGCTGAGGTCGGTCCGGGAAGAGTGCTTACAGGTTTATTAAAAAAGATTCTTCCTGATAATTATCCCTGCCGCATTTATAATATCAACAGTTTAAAGAATATGGAAAAGTTTCTTAAAGAAACTTGACGGTTTTAAAAATATTCAACCTGTGCTTTTAGCCATTAGCGTTTAGCCGTTAGCATTAAAAGGGAGATGTTGAACAGTTTTATCCAAAAGCTAACCGCACAGGTCGAAAATATCCATAAAACTTTAATATTTAATCTTTACTTTAAAATTTAATTATGATAGCCATATTTTTTTTAAATTCTTAATTTTTTATTTTCAAGGGTTTATCATGAAAAAGAAAGATGTTGAATATTTTAGAGAGTTATTGACCAATAGTTTGGAAGACCTTTTGAGTAAGGCGGACGATACGGTTTCGGGAATGACTGATCCGAAAGAAAATTTTCCTGATCCAACAGACCGCGCTTCACTTGAATCGGACCGCAATTTTATGCTTAGAATCAGGGATAGAGAAAGCAAGCTTATAAAGAAGATTAAGAAAGCCCTTGAGCGCATTGAAAATGGTACGTTTGGTGTTTGTGATAAATGCGGTGAAGATATTTCTATTAAGAGGCTTAAAGCCAGGCCGGTTACTACCCAATGCATAGAATGTAAAACAAAAGAGGAGGCTTTAGAAAAAGCTCTTGGATTATAATAATAATGCAAGCATTGATCTTCATATCCACTCGACTGCATCTGACGGAACTTTTTCTCCAGCCGAAATCCTTGCCTTAGCCCAGGATCTTAATTTAGCTGCAATAGCTATTACAGATCATGATACCGTAAATGGTTCTAAAGAGGCGCTTGGCATTGGCGTTCCTCCTTCATTAAAATTTTTAACCGGTGTTGAAATAAGTGCAGCGCCACCCCCATCTTTTCCATATTCAGGAAGTTTCCACATACTGGGATATTCTATCAAAATTGATGATCCTCTCTTAAATAAGACTCTTGCCACACTTCAAGAAGCCCGAAAAAACCGAAATCCTGAAATTATTGGTCGTCTTAATAGCATGAGTGTCGCTGTTTCAATGGATGAATTATTAAATGAGGTCGGCGATGGTCAGTTGGGGAGGCCGCATATTGCGAGGCTTATGGTAAAAAAAGGTTATGTTGAATCAATTAAAGAGGCATTTGATAAATACCTTGGGAAAGGCAAGCCGGCATATGTTGATAAATATCGCATTGACTGTTCCAGCGCAATTGAAGTTATCCTTGGAGCAGGAGGTATCCCAGTTATAGCGCATCCCTATCTTCTTAATCCA
>JAYEFW010000030.1:0-11519 GCA_034658795.1 Thermodesulfobacteriota bacterium | reverse complement strand
AAATATGAAACAAATGAATCTTTCTATTTTTGAACAAAAAATTCTGTATAAATTTAATGAGATAAATATCCTTGAAGAGGCTCTCAGCCACAGTTCCTTTGTTAATGAGCAAGATGATGCAACCATAAAGGATAATGAGCGTTTTGAGTTTCTTGGAGATGCGGTATTAAACCTTGTTGTGGGGCATATTCTTATGCAGCGTTATCCCGACTTAAATGAGGGTGATCTTTCAAGAATGCGCGCAGGCCTTGTTAATGAGTCTCAGCTCGCAACCATAGCCCGCACAATTGATTTGGGTTCTTTTTTAAGGCTCGGCAGGGGAGAAATTCAAACAAATGGCCGCGGAAAGAATTCCATACTGGCTGATACTTTTGAGGCGGTAATAGCCGCTGTATATATTGATGGCGGTTTTGATGAAGCATTTAAGATGATTGAAAACCATTTTTACGATTTGCTGAATTCTATTGGCGCCTTGCTGGACAATCACGATTATAAGAGCCGGATTCAGGAGCTTGTTCAGGAAAATTATAAGATAACCCCCCAATACAGAGTGCTTCAGGAAAGCGGTCCGGATCACGACAAGACTTTCAATGTCCAACTGGATGTGCGCGAAGTAAGAACAGAAGGAATCGGCAAGAGCAAAAAGATGGCGGAGCAGGATGCCGCCAGAAAAGCTCTTGATCTTTTACAAAAATAAAAATTTATGAGTAGTTACGAGAAACCTTTTATTGTTCCGGTTTTTTTGCCTAATATAGGTTGTCCTCACAAATGTGTTTTTTGTAACCAATCTTCTATAACAGGAGTAAAACAAAAAACACCTTCTTCTGAAGAGATTGGGTTACATATAAATCGATTTTTAAATTATAAAGGGAAGAACAGAAGTTTAGTCCAGATCTCATTTTTTGGCGGTAATTTTCTTGGACTCAAAATTGATTTTATAAAGTCTTTACTTCATGAAGCCACAAAATTTGTAATTGAAGGAAGAGTTGACAGCATTAGATTCTCCACACGTCCTGATACTATAGATTACGAAAGACTGGATATTTTAAAGGAATTTCCTGTCGCCACAGTTGAAATCGGTGTACAGTCTATGGATGATAAGGTGCTTTCATTATCTGAACGCGGGCATACATCTTCAGACACAGAAAAAGCAGTCAGTATCCTAAAAGAGAGAAATTATGAAATCGGCCTTCAGATGATGATCGGCCTGCCTGGTGATAACGGGGCAGGAGCTTTATATTCAGCAAAGAGGATTGCCGCACTTTCTCCTGATTTTGTCAGAATATATCCTACCCTGGTACTTAAAAACACCATTCTGTCCAGATGGTATAAAGAAGGAAAATATACTCCCCTGTCCCTTGAACAATGCATTACGCTTGTGAAAAATATTTATCTGATATTCAGAGAAAAGAAGATACAGGTAATCCGTATGGGCATTCAGGCATCCGAGCATTTTGAAAGGGAATCAACAATTCTGGCAGGTCCTTATCACCCGGCCTTCGGGCATCTTGTTCATTCGGAGATATTTCTTGATATGGCCTCGTCTATTATCGAGTCTGAGGGAATTGACTGCCGTGATTCAGTCGGAATAAAAGTTCATCCCAGGAGTGTCTCAAAGATGAGGGGAATGAAGAATTTTAATATAAAAACTCTTGAAAAAAGATTCAACATTAAATCAGTTGAGATTATATCTGATCCCTCTCTTGCAGCAGATGCGGTAATAATTAGTAGCCTACCGAAAACTTTCTAATTTTCGGTCAGAAATTCGAAATCCGAAGCACGAAATCCGAAACAATAACAAAAATACAAATATTCTAATGACAAAAACCACCGATTTCCGATTACTTAGTTTTGGTCATTTTCTGATTTGGTATTCTGATTTGTTTCGAGTTTCTAATTTCGATATTCGGATTTTGTCTGAAGATGACTTTCCGTTAATGCACTAATTAGCAGACCTGTTACATCCCTGATTTAAAAAAGTTTTCAGGTTCAGTGATTGAATCGGGCTTTGTTGTATATTTCGTCGGTACAGTTCCTTCCTTGAAACATTCAAATATTGTCCTCTTGGATTCAGGAATAGGTAACAGCCCGGTTTCCGCATCAATTTTAGAAAAAACCACTCCTTCCGGTATATGGAAGACCCTTACAGGTTTATCAGCAACTATATACTTCATGAAACCAAGCCATATGGGGATTGCGGCCCTGGAACCTGTTTCACCTTTACCAAGGGAGCTTTCACAATCAAAGCCTACCCATGTCCCTGTAATATAGCGCGGGGTGTATCCCACAAACCAGGCATCGTGTAGATTGTTTGTTGTGCCGGTTTTGCCGGCAACCGGTCTGTTCAATTCCCGTACCCTCCGGCCTGTTCCATATTTTACCACTCCTTCAAGCAGGCTGGTAATTATATAAGCCGTACTTTGATCTATTACCTTTTTTCTTTTGATAGGAGCTTCCTCAATCACATTGCCGTTTCGGTCAATTATTCGGGTTATGAAAACAGGTTCGATTAAGTAGCCGACATTGGCGAAGACAGAATATGCTTTTACAATTTCTAATAGAGATATGCCTGAAGACCCCAGAGCTATTGAAAGATCCCTGCTCAGATTTGAAGTAATGCCAAGTTTTCCGGCATAATCTATTGCGTAATCAATACCAATGTCTTTTAAAATTTTGATGGTTACTACATTACGAGACTTTGCAATGGCATCGCGCAGAAGGGTAGGACCGTGAAATTTTTCTTCGTAATTCCTGGGTTTCCATGTAAAATTCTGTTCAGTATCCTCAAATACTATCGAAGAATCAATTATAACACTGGCAGGGGTATATCCTTTGTCAATTGCAGCCGCATAGATTACAGGCTTAAAAGCGGAACCGGGCTGACGTCTTGATTGAATGGCCCTGTTGAACTGGCTTTTCCTGAAGTCTCTTCCTCCGACTAGTACTTTTACATGGCCTGTTTCAGCCTCAATAGAAAGTAGTGCCGCCTCGGCATTTGGCTCCTGTTCCAGTTCGAGGTTCCATAGATCCGAGTCTTTTATTTTATTATTAATTTTTACCAGTATAACATCGCCGATATCGAGGACTTCTCCAGGATGCTTTACTCTTGACTCGTAGTAGGGGACTTCGGGATCAGGCTTTCTTGCCCAGCGCATACTATTAATATTAATTATGCCCTGAGCATTTCCAATACGAACAATAGCGGTATCGTTAGTATCATTAACCTCAATTACGACTCCATTAACTATCTTTCCTTCTTCAACAGGATTTTCTTCAAGCTCCTTCCGGAGTTCTTTTGAAAAAGTTTCGATTTCTTCTTCCGATAGATGTTTAATGGGACCACGATAACCCTGGCGTTTGTCAAGAGCCCTTAAACCTTTGTTTATCTCTTTCCTTGCAGCCTTCTGCATTTCAATATTAACAGCAGTATAAATCTTGAGGCCATCGTTATATAAAGCATCATGTCCGTATTTATCTTCGACATAACGCCTTATATGCTCTGTATAAAAGGGGACTTTTTCAATATACCAGTTGCGCCGCGGTTTTATATCCAGTTTGGTATTTATAGCTTCTGTTGCTTGAATATTTGTAATATACTCTTCAGCAATCATGCGGTTTAAAACGTATATCTGGCGTTGCTTTGCTTTTTCAGGACTTTTGAAAGGTGAATATCTGCTGGGGGCCTGGGGCAGCCCTGCTAAAATAGCGCATTCAGCAAGGTTCAGGTCTTTAGTTGATTTGCCGAAATAATTTTCTGCAGCAGCTTCCACGCCATATGCGCCATGTCCCAGATATATTTGGTTCAAATATAGAAAGAGAATTTCTTCTTTGGTAAATTTTTTGTCTATGCGATATGCAAGAATGACTTCTTTTATTTTGCGGGTGTAATTTTTTTCAGGTGTGAGCAAGAAAGACTTGGTAACCTGCTGAGTAATAGTGCTTCCACCCTGAACTATGGTACCAGCCTCGATATTTTTAATATAAGCTCTTATAATGCTTAAAAAATCTATTCCCTTATGCTTAAAAAATCTTGCATCTTCTGCTGCAATAAAAGCGTCTATGAGCATTTTCGGCATTTCGGAAAGAGGTATAACAATTCTGCGCTCATTATAAAATTCAGCAATTTTTCTGTTATCATCCGAATAAACAGTTGTAATAATCGGGGGGCGATAATCGGTTAAAGAAGAAATTTTAGGAAGATCTCTGCTGAGGTAAAAATAAATCCCGCCGATAGTGATAGCGCTTGATAATATTATTAATACGATCAGGCTGACAAACCATAAGAGTATATTTGTTATAAAACTTTCTTTATCTCGTATGGATCGCTTTTTTAATATTTCAGATGTGCTTTTTTGTTTAGCCATATTACAAAATTCCGAATTCCATAAAATTATATAATATCAGATCCCCAATCAGTTTTCAAGAATCCGTTAACATGAAAAAGAATTTGACTTTATTACATAATATAGTTATTTAATCAAGTTTTAATCCGTCATCATCAGAAAATCTATAAATTAACGAGGCTTATACCAATGATCAGACTCGATTTTAATAAAATCAGAGGCCTTGTCCCAGCTATAGTCCAGGATTATAAAACAGGGGAAGTATTAATGCTGGCTTTTATGAATCAAGAAGCCTGGGAGACAACCCTCTCAACAGGCAAGGCCACTTTTTACAGCCGTACAAGGAATGAACTCTGGATCAAGGGAAAAACTTCAGGGAATATGCAGATAGTTAAAGAAGTAAGAATAGATTGTGATGATGATACAGTTCTTTTGAAGGTTGAACAGGTCGGGGGTGCTGCCTGCCACACGGGTCATAAAAGCTGTTTTTATAAAAGAGTTGAAGAAGATGGATCAATAAAAATTATTGGAAAGCCTTTGTTTGATCCTGAGGAGGTATATAAGAAATGAGTGGAAAGTTAAAACTGGGCATTCCCAAGGGCAGCCTGCAAAATGCTACAATAACACTTTTCAAGCGGTCGGGGTGGAAGATAAATGTTAATGGAAGAAGCTATTTCCCTGAAATTAACGACGACTCGATTGAATGTGCGATTTGCAGGGCTCAGGAGATGTCGCGTTATGTAGAAAACGGAACTCTTGACGCAGGTCTGACCGGGAAGGACTGGATTGCTGAAAACAGCTCTGATGTTCGTGTTGTTGCTGATCTTGTTTATTCCAAGGTAAGTGCGCGTCCTGCAAGATGGGTACTGGCTGTTCCGTATGACTCGCCGATTAATAAACCTGAAGATCTTCAGGGGAAAAAAATTGCAACAGAGCTGGTTGAATTTACGAAAAGATACTTTGCTGAAAAGGGTATTGATGTTGCAATTGAATTTTCATGGGGCGCAACAGAGGCAAAGGTTGTTTCCGGTCTTGCAGATGCCATCGTTGAGGTTACTGAGACTGAAAGCACAATAAAAGCGCATGGACTCCGCATTATAAAAGAACTGATGAAAACAAATACTCAGCTTATCACAAATCACAATGCATGGGAGGATGCTTTTAAAAGAGAAAAGATAGAACAGATAGCTCTTTTACTCAAAGGAGCTCTTCTCGGTGAAAAACTGGTTGGGCTTAAAATGAATGTGCCTGAACCGAAAATTAAAAATATTGTATCTCTGCTCCCAAGCCTGAATGCCCCAACAGTAGCACCCCTTTATCAGTCAAAATGGTTTTCAGTAGAAACGGTCGTAGACTCCAATGTTGTCAGGGATTTAATCCCAGACCTCCTTAAAAATGGCGCTGAAGGTATAATTGAGTATCCGCTTAATAAGGTAGTATAGACTTTCAGATAAATAATTTCACTGCGTTATCAGTCGTCGACGTATAACTAATACGCCTTCCTCCTTCTATCCTTGTGAAATTAATTATCTGAAAGTCTATATAAACCGTTAACCGTAAACGGCTATATTAAATGAAAATAAAATCCGCTGAATTTATTACAAGCGCTGTTAAGCCGTCTCAGTATCCTCCGGCAGTCTTACCTGAAATAGCTTTTGCAGGTCGTTCTAATGTGGGTAAATCTTCTCTTATTAATACGCTGTTAAATAGAAAGCGTCTGGTTAAGACAAGTTCAACACCAGGGCGTACTCAGCTTATCAATTTTTTTCTTATAAATGAGAAATTTTCGTTTGTAGATCTTCCCGGGTACGGATACGCAAAGGTTCCAGCGTCTATACAAAAAACCTGGGGCCCCATGATTGAGACATATCTTACTTATAGAAAAACTTTAAAAGGGATTGTATTAATTATGGATATACGGCGTATGCCCGGTAAGTACGAATTGGATCTTATGGACTGGCTTTATCATTATAATATTCCGGCCATTCTTATACTGACGAAAGCTGATAAACTCTCAAAAACAAAACAGATCAAGCAGCATCTTTCAATATCCAAAGCCCTGTCTGTTGATAAAAATGACTTGATACTGTTTTCCGCAAAATCACGTCAGGGAAAAGACAATGTGTGGGATCCCCTAGAAAAGTTATTACAGGAAAACCTTTGAAGAAAACAAATAACAGGTACTCTGACTTTAAATCAGGCTTTGTAGCCATTGCCGGTGCTCCCAATGTCGGGAAATCCACTCTTTTAAACAGGATGATCGGCGAGAAAATTTCAATTACTTCCAAAAAGCCACAGACCACACGCAATCGTATAATCGGGATAGTGCACAGACCTTCCTCTCAGATAGTTTTTATTGATACACCCGGAATCCACAGGGCAAAAGGTCCGTTAAACATTAGAATAGTTGATGTCGCGTTTTCGGCCCTGGCTGATGTTGATCTGATTTTAGTTGTTTTAGACGTGACAAATCCCGATCCTGAGTCTGAAAAGATTTTGGTAAAACAACTTGGAAAACAGAAAAGACCGGTTATTCTTGTCCTTAACAAGATAGATCTAATAAAAAAACCTGAACTTCTTATCATCATAGATAAATGGATAAAGGCTTACCCTTTTGAGGCTGTTATCCCTGTTTCTGCAAAACATGGAACTCAGGTGGAAGAGCTTATCAAGGCGATGGAGTTCATTCTTCCGAATGGCCCCCCATTCTTTCCCGAAGATGCCGTAACTGATATGCCGGAACGTTTTATTGCCGCCGAGATGGTTCGTGAAAAGGTTTTTCGTTTAACCGGTGAGGAAGTGCCATACTCAATAGCTGTGACTATTGATTCTTTTTCCGAAGACGCTAAAGGTTCTCTTGTTAAAATATATGCAACCATTCATGTTGAGCGTGATTCTCAGAAAGGCATAATAATAGGAAAAAGCGGGAGCAAGCTTAAAAAAATAGGCGAGGAGGCTCGCATGGAAATCCAGAGGATGGTCGGCGCAAAGGTTTTTTTAAAGCTTTTTGTGAGGGTGCAGAAAAACTGGAGCAAAGACACTAAGGCTTTGAGAAGATTCGGTTACTGATGATTGTTTCTTTCCATCCCTGTTTTGGGGCAGATAAATATATAATCTGTGCAGGACGCAAGCCCGATGCTGATGATCTTGCTGCAATAAAGGCTGCCGATGCTGTAATCCTGCCTCAGGGTTGCAATGAAGTCCTTTACAATATGGCAAGTAAAAATTGCTCCGATACATTTCCTGATTATGAGGCAAAGTTTAAGTATCCCGGCAAAATAGGCCAGATTCGTCTTTTCAGGGAAACAAATGTTTTACACCCTAAATCTGTGATTTTTGAGAGAGTTGATTCTTTTTTAGATAATTATGGAGCAGAACCCGAAAACCTTGCTTTTGATTTTCCGTTTGTATTCAAGTTCGACTGGGGTGGAGAGGGTTACGGTGTGTTTTTGATAACTTCTCCTGAAGAGCTTAAAGATGCTATTCAAAATGCTTTAAATTTTGAACGTGCCGGTCATGTGGGTTTTTTGATACAGGAATATATTCCTTCACAAGGCAGAAGCTTGAGAGTCGTTGTAATAGGGCAAAAATTTATTTCCTACTGGCGTGTCCAGGAAAATGCAGAAGAATTTTGTTCCAGCCTGGCAAAAGGAGCTTATTTAGACTTTGATTCTGATCCTGACATGCAGGAAGCGGCAGTAAAATCAGCAAAGCATTTCTGTAAAATGACAGGAATAAATCTGGCAGGTTTTGATTTTCTCTTTTCATCAGAAGCGGTTATAAAAGAGCCGTTTTTTCTTGAAATAAACTATTATTTTGGCAGGAGAGGTCTGGGCGGGTCTGAGAAGTATTATAAAATACTTGAGTCAGAAATTCAAAAATGGATAGAGAGTCTTAAACTCAATGAAGGAAAATGATTTAAAGCCATTTGCATACGATCTTGATGATAAAGATATAAAGAGAGAACGCAATAAAGCAAAAGAGTTGAGAGCTTCACAGTGGTGGAAGCGCTGTCTTGCAAAAGGGATATGCCATTACTGCGGAAAGCAAACCCCGCCAAAAGAACTTACAATGGATCATATCGTGCCGATATCGCGCGGAGGCAGGAGCACAAAAGGCAACGTAGTTACTTGTTGCAAGGAATGCAATAACAAAAAAAAGCACCTTCTTCCAATGGAATGGGAAGAGTATTTAAAAAATATTTAATCAGAAATTTGAAAACTCAAATATGAGATTAACTAGAGGCAGCGGGCAATTAAATTTAAGAACGTCTGAAACTCGCGCATAAGTGAGCCTAAAGAAAAAAGAGTATTAATATCAGTTAGAAAAATTAAACGTTATGGCTTGAGTTTATCCTTTTAACAAAAATATACAAAAGTGCCTCTTTTTTCTTAATGCTCACTAATACGCTCAAACAGTCAGCCGTTTTAAATTTAAATGCCCGCCACCTCTAATTGTTAACAACTTACTTTTGAGTTTTCAAATTTCTGTTAATAGAATGCAAACTTATAAACTGAGGATGTCCTTTATATTCTCCAACATTTGTAGCTCCAATATTCCCACGCAAAAATCCTCGAAATAGCCCGCTATTCCTGCGGTTTTGCTCATTTACCGCATCTCCTTAGTTCTCATGCCGTTATGAATTGGTGCCGGCAGCAAATGCGCATGATGATTGTATTGCTTCATGTGTTAACCGTGGGTGTTCATTCAAAATTTGATCTACAGATTCACCGGCTGCTATCTTTTCCAAAATTAATTCGAGTTCCTTTTTTCAATTCTAAGTCTGCAAATAAGGTGGCCGAAATAGAGGGATTCCATTTAGAAGGTTCACGATCCACAATCGTAACTCCAACTATGGCCGAAATAGGGTGCTCGCCTATCCGGCATGAATACGGCTAACTCCTCTCGAAATTTATTGACAAATACAACCTTTCAAAATGCGTCAGCTTTCAGCCGTTTGTGTGGAACGATTTGTTATGCCAAGCTATTCCATTCATTAGCAGTAATAGAACGCTCTAAAATCGATTCCACCTCGTTTAACACCATCCGTAATTGTGGAAGTGAATACTCTGTGTTTGATGGTATACTCAAACGGTGGTATCCAAAAATCATAAATTGATGACGGGTTCCCGATAATGGCCCGTTAAATCCAAGTTTACGTAAACGTTTGATGAGAATTCGACGTTTACATGGATGCCATTGCTTCATAAGTGGGTTCCTTATTCAAATCGTATTCGGATATAATAGGAATAGGATGACCTAATTTTAGTCCGACAAGCAACCAATCTTCTAATGTCGAGCGCAATTCATCTTCGCAGTTACGCAATGTTTTTCCAAAAGCTAATACTCCTTTACAAGATGGAATACGCCCTGAAAATGTCCCATCTTCAAGTTTATCATATTCTGCGCCTGCTAACGCATTTTCAACGTACCCAGTAAGAATATACTGTGACATCTTTTTGCTCCTATATTGATTAATCGTATATGGTTCATTTGAGCACCGAAAAGAGCACCGGCAGCAATGGGTGCCAGGCCCTTACTGTCAGGTGAACTGACAGTTTAAGTAAAATTCTTCAATTTTATCTAAAAATGCCCCCCCAATTTTACACCAATCACCATCGCAAGAAAGTCCTATAATACTGATGAAATTCAGTTCGTTTTCAATTTCTACCTCACCGACTATCATTTGAGCTAATACAGCACCATTAACTGGTCCAAATATTTAAACCTATGTTTTATTGGCACCTTCAAAGCTTGGTTACTTGCGTAGACAAAGAATACAATCCCACGTATGGGTCTTATCGAATTTTCGCCTGAAACTATATTCTCAACATTTTTGAATTTTACGAAAAATCTTGGGTTTTCATAAAGCAATGAACTCTTTTCAATCCTTGATATAGGACGATGAATTCCAACGTGCATAGAGCTGAACCGCTGCCTAATTGCATTCTCGCTTTCATAATGTAGCAATCTAAGTGTAATATTGAATTCCGCTGATAGGTTTATTGCATTTTTTAACTCACAATTATACTTAATCAGTTATTATATGGTTTCTGAATAACTATCAAATTGGAAAATACTTGACAAGTAACATTTCGATTTCTTTATTGTTTTTCTAACTGGAGAGTAAGACAGTAAAGTTATAACAAAGCAAGCTTCGGGGAATTTAACCCAATAACTCACGAAAATCTGTATAATCTGTGGTTTAAAAAATGGTATCTATTCAGAAGGTATTATATTACCGCCCATTCGTTTCGCTCATTAAAGGCACAGAGCACACAGAGGATTTCATCTAAACCCAAGCCCTTCTGGCAGATTATGCTAACTTTGATAAACTAAGATATTCAGATAATTGGGGTGGCCTCATATTATAGCTTTCTATAATACCATCACATGAAGCGAAGCTTCTGAAGCTTTCTGTTTACCGTCCTCTCAACGGTAAACAGAAAAATAAAATTCTCTTTGCGTTCTTTAATGTATAATAAGTATTTTGTCACGTTGTTTAGGCATCTCCAATAATCCCGGCACCCTTTAGGAATAACTCAATATCCCTCCAGAACACTTCCCAGTTTGGAGGACAATCGTTGTGCCCGCAATCATAGGTTATCATTTTGCCCTTTTTTGCTGCCTTATAAAGAGCAACTCCATGAGAATATGGAATTATTTCATCATGTTTTCCGTGAATTATTAGTACAGGTTTTGGATAGGATTTAACTAGTGTTAAATTGTCAAATGGATCCTTTGCAAGAAAGCCAGGGACAAAAAACTCTGAGGCCATTGACCGGATACTTATAAATGTTGATTTAAGGATTAAAGCTGCCGAAGAACGCTTTGCAGCAAGTGCGCAGGCTGCACCTCCGCCGATTGAACGCCCGAATATTATAATCCTTTCAGGATCAACATCCTTGCGTGCTACTAAAATATCATATGCTGAAAGAAAAGCTTCATTAATACTTTTTTTAGAAGGGTTTCCCTCAGACCTGCCATAACCAGGGTATTCAACAAGCATTACCCCAACTCCAAGGGCAGTAAAATCCTTAAACTCCTCTGGCCAGAAGTCAATTAATTCAGCATTGCCATGAGCAAAAATTACAGCCGGACAAGCGCCTTTATCATGCCCGGATGCCGGCGGCATAAACCATGCTTCGACCTTGCCGGAACTTGCGTTCAGCCATA
>JAYEFW010000029.1:6609-20838 GCA_034658795.1 Thermodesulfobacteriota bacterium | reverse complement strand
GGCATATAGGTGACAGCCGAACATACCGTTATCAAGGCAAGAAACTGAAGCGACTAAACACTCGGGTGGGAAGGATAACATTACAATTGTTCTCTCTGAAGTAGAATGAGCCCCGTTTATATTCTGTAAAACTTCAAAGTGGAATTTATCCATGCGATACGGACGATATGAAATTATAAAAGAATTAGGCAAAGGCGGAATGGGTGTGGTTTACCAGGCCCACGACCCTCAGATCGACCGGCCTGTTGCTTTAAAGGTGTTACGGGAGGACCGAGTAGTCAGTGAAGATTTTGTGTCAAGGTTCTTTAAAGAGGCAAAATTCATCGGTCGACTTTCTCATCCCAACATCGTCACAGTATATGATGTAGGGCGAGACCATGGAACCATTTACATCGCCATGGAATATCTTCACGGGCAACCTTTTAATGAAGTGATTCGTAGTGGAAGATTGAGTGTCGAGAAAATCATTGATATTGCTTTACAGGTTGCAAATGCCCTTGGCTATGCTCATGAAAAGGGAATTGTTCACAGGGATATTAAACCATCAAACATTATTTTGACTGATGAAGGTAATGTCAAACTTACCGATTTCGGGATTGCCCGCGCAGAAGATTCAAATGCAGCTCAACAAACCCAGGCAGGGGTGATTTTGGGGACACCTTTTTACATGTCACCGGAGCAGGTGATGGGGAAAAGGGTCGACGGGCGATCCGATCTGTTTTCCCTCGGAGTGATCCTTTATGAATTGATTGTGGGTCGTAAACCGTTTGAGGGAGATCATTTTACTGCCATCTTCAGGGCCATTACAGATGATATCCCCGTGGCTCCATTAAAAATTGACGCTTCCATCCCCCAGTCTCTCTCTGATCTAATCATGAAAGCACTGTCTAAAAATCCGAATGAACGCTTTCAAACCAGTAAGGAGATGGGCGATGCCCTTAAAACCTGTCTTCAGGTAAAAGAATCTCTTTTATTGCCCGAAAAACCGATAAGCCCCAAAAAAAAGCCTCTGGTACCTGTTTTAATTATGGGTCTAATGGCGGCAGTTATTCTTGGAGGGACAATCTATTTTTTTGGAGCATATAATAAAAAGCAGGCGTCATCCTTATCGACCCGTATCGAGGCTAACAAACCTGTAGATGCAATTTTAATGGTAACCAGTTCACCTTCCGGGGCTCAAGTTTTTTTAAACGATTCATTTAAAGGGAACACCCCCATAAACCTTGAAATTCCAATTGGGAAATACGAAGTTCGGGTCAGCCTTCCGGATTATCTTGGGTGGGAGGCACAGCTTCAGATTAGCGAACCCGGCGAAACTCCGCTGCATGTGCGTTTGATATCTATTGAATAAAAATAATTCAGCCAGACGGTAAGGGCTCGGTCAAAAATTAAGCAAAAATATTGACAAACTGACATTAAAAGGAGATAAAATATGTGTCTAATAGATTGTCGATTAAGTTTATTTGCAGATAGAAGTTCCTCAGCCCTATAAAAAGGCTCTGGCCTTCAACAATGAGGGGTTTTAAAGATGAAAAAAAAATTATTCAGCAAGTGTTTAATTGTTGTGTTGATTTGGGTTGGGCTAACATCTTCGTCATGGGCCGGCCAGGTTGTGACTGAAAGCTTAAAATTGTGGGCAAAACAGGCCATAGAACAAGAACAGGCCCTCAAGACTATCAGCGCGCCTGATACCGTGGCGGTACTTTATTTCAAAAACAGGACAGGATGGTCAAAAATAGATCTCCTTCGGAAGGGCCTTACCCTGATGCTAATAACCGACCTTTCCAATGTAAAAAAGTTTAAAGTCGTAGAAAGGACGAGGGTCCAGGCCCTCGTAAAAGAATTAGGCTTAGGGGATCTTGGACTGGTTGAACCTGGAACTGCCCCCCGAGTGGGAAGATTACTGGGAACTGAGTACCTGGTTGGAGGGGATATTCTCAAACGTAAAATCAATAAATTTCAGCTAAAATCCGATCTCTTAAAGGTGTCTACCAAAGAAATAGCCGGCCAGTCCACATCTGAAGGTAAGCTTCTTGTAGAATTGTTTCAAATGGAAAAAGATCTTCTCTTTGAAATCATCAAATTGTTAAAAGTCGAACTTTCAGTTGAGGAAAAGGAATTGTTGAAAAAACCACTTTCAATCAGTATCGAGGCACTCCTCAACTTTTTCAAAGGGATTTACAATAGTGATAGGGAAAATTATAGAGAAGCAGCCATTTTTTATGAAAAGGCATTAAAAGAAGATCCAGGCCTTGGGATAGCAAGAGATGCCTTGCAGGAGTTACAGGAACTGGGTTTAATACCAAAAAAGAAAAAACGTTTATTGTTAAGATCCCTGAGAAACAGGACTTCATTAACAGATCAACTCACTCCTGAAGAGCCTATCAAAAGGGCAAAAACTCCCAAACACGTAATAAAAAGACAAAGCTTGTATGATAGTGACAATGATGGAACGCCGAACGACCTCGACGGATGCCCTGATGATCCGAACAAAACTGCTCCTGGAATATGCGGCTGCGGCGTGCCGGATACTGACAGTGACGGTGATCAAACACCGGACTGCATTGACGGATGTCCTGATAATCCTTATTTGACTGAACCGGATCCGGTTTATGGGTGCGAATTGTTAATAGATCAATGAGGAAAGAACTTCCTGAGAAAATCACAGTGTAACCCAATTTGGAAAGGATAAAAGCTATGAAAAAACTCATAATAGCCATATCTATTGTCTTTATTTTTTTTAGCAGTGGCATTAGTCACGCAGTCGATTTAAAGATCCAAACCGGTACCAACTTTGACTGGTGGGAAAGTGATAAAGACGACCAGGGTTACCAAATTTACGTCCCTGTACAGATCGAGACTGAATATAAGGATTTCTCCTTTCTGATACTAACTGCATTTACACACACAAACTCTGACCTGAAAGGGATAAAAGATCATTCCTTGTCTTGTGTTGTCGATACAAAAGTCAACTTTTCTTACGAAATACTGGATAAATTCCCTGTCGATATACTCCTTGGTGTCGATTTTAACATACCCACAGGCCGAACTGATTTGGATAATGATGATCTGATGCTTTTTATGAACCCTGATCTGGTTTCAATAACCAGTCTTGGAGAAGGTTATAACATTAACCCGACCCTTACCCTGGCTAAAGAATGGGAAAACTGGGCAGCCGGCGTGGGTTTGGGATACTTATGGCGAGGCAAATATGATTTCAGCCAAGAGACAAGGGATTATAATCCAGGTAATCTTTTTAATCTCACTGGAGAGGTTGCCTATACTTTTTTACCAGACTGGCAAGCCAGGCTTTTTGGTGAGTACGTCTATTTTGACAAAGACGAGGTGCGTAACGTGGACTTTTACCAGGAAGGTGAGTTTCTGCTCATAGGCCTCGGATTTAATCACTATCAAACAAAATGGGATGCGTCCTTTATCGTTAAAGGCATATTCAGGGGCAAGAGTAAATTTCAGGAAGAGGCCTCGGCCCAGGACCTTCGCACAGAAGATAGAAACAGCTCCGGTGATGAATGGTCCACCCACCTTTCCTGTAATTATTACTTAAATAAGAAGACAACTTTAAAGTCTCTAATTCAGTTTCTCCGGGTTAACGAGAACGATTATTCTTCTGATTCTTCTTTGTTTATCGGGAAAAAGCAAATGGCTTCTCTCGCATTCGGGATAACCAGAATCTTTGGTCCGCGCCTTGAAGGCGAGTTAAATTTAACAGGTCGTATTTTGGACGATGATAAGAACTGGTATTATGATGATGACCGCACTTACAAAGGTTTTTCCATAGGTATTAAGTTGAAAGGTAAATTTTAAAACAGTTGCGCTGCCGTCTCTTTTGCTGCGTCCATCCATCCGGGCAGGTCGGTAGATGAAACGGTTTTTTGAGCAGCTTTTCTAATTCTGCCGGTTTCCACTTCCACCAACCGCAGATCAAGGCGCATTTGTTCTTCAATGACCTGATAACCCCCGAATACCATCAGTTGAGCTCCCACCAGCTTGCCTATCCTTAATCGGGTGGTTTCATCCACCAGTGATGTTGTTCCCAGATTCAGCTCTTCGAGAACAAGGAGTAAACGTTCCCTTGCAACGACTGTATAGATATTTGTTTCCTTGAATGTTTCAATAACTTTGGTCGAGAGAAGTTCTCCCAGGTCAGGTCGGACAACGTCTGAAGGACTCAGGTCCTCTAAATCCCAAATGGCAACAGTGACAACCTTTTTATACAAGCCTGATTCGGTTGCACAGGCAGCAATAAAAACTATGAATATGACAAAAACACACACAAGACTTTTACCGAACAAAATTGTTTCCTCCCAAGGTTAAGGTTAATATGTCTTCAATTTTTTCCCTTACCTTGTCATCACTTTTAAGCGGCCGTTCCTGTTTGAGAATGCGGGCATAACACAGATCCGGCTCAACTCGTACTATCTCAATCTGTGCAATGGATTTTGGCGAACTGCGGAGCAACTTTCCCTTATATTTGATGGGCTTTTGTTCTTCCAAGACTTCAAATTTGGTGCCCAAAACCACCCCCTGTTTTGAACCGAGATTAATCATAACCTGATCTTCAGTTGCCTGAACCACATATCCTTGCAACGGGTATTTTAGTATAATCGTCTTGAGGATCTCTCGATTAAGCTGATTCAATTCTTTTTTCAAAGATGCCCCTGAACTCAACTGTTTGGTGACAACCTTGGGGATTGCCGAGGTTTCGGTATCTATAAGTCTCAGGCTAAGGAGAGTACTATCGGGTAGATAATAAAGAGATCCTGTGCCGATGACTTTCGCTGCCAGTACTTTACCAAGCTTCAAGGCTGTTTCCGGATCTGCCAAATCCGAGGAGCCAAGATTCAATTCTTCCAAAAGCCGTTCTATAATGACCCGTTCGACTACCTGTAACCTGCCGGAGGCATTGAGCTGGTCGGCAAGCCGTGTGGTTATGACAGTAGAAAAACCATCTCTTTCCGCCAAACCACCCCTTTCCTGAAAGTCGACAAATGACAAAATCATTGGCCGTGATGTCCAGGTGTCTTCGGTCTTATGCCAAAATTTTTTCTGACTGCGGTATCGGGCTGCCAATTCCTTGACCAATTTATCTATTCGTTTTTTTTGCGCAGTGTTTTTTTGGAGGGCAAGCATCTGCTGAGCCTTGTTGGCCAACACAGCAGCAAAGGTATCTTTTTTGTCAAGAATCAAAGCTTGGCGGTAAGCATCTAAGGCTTTGTCCCATTTCCCCTGTTTTTCATACGTAATCCCCCTATTTGACATCGCTTCAATGTAATAAGGATCTATATCAACAGCTTGATCATAAAGCTCTCGAGCTTTTTGGTACTTTCCTAAGCTGGCATGAAACCGACCGTATTGATTATACGCTACAGCTTTCTGGTATGGCTCGGCCGTCTTTTTTTGAACTGCCTTTCGGTATTCTGCCTCGGCTTCTTTTTTCTTGCCTTGACCATAAAAAATATCTCCTTTGAGTACATGGACGTAAGCTCTATCAGGGGCTTTTTGCTCTACCTCTCTCGCTAATGCAAAGGTTTTTTCGGCTTGTCCTTTTTTTGCATAAACAGCAGTTAGTCCTTCCTTCCCCAATACTTCTCCTTTCCCCTTTATTTTGGATAGAGCACTGAAGGTTTGCTCAGCTTCGCTCAGGTTTCCTTCTTGCAAAGCCGCATACCCTTTGATTGTTTTGGCTTTCAGGTTTTGGGGATTTTTATTTTCAATATTTTGGATAATGGCTTTTGCCAACATTATTTGATTTCGCTGTAATTCCCTTTCAGCCAGTCTCAATAGCATGACTTCGGTGGTCTTTCCTCCTCCCTGGAAATAGTCGAGCACCTTAACCTCAGGGCCAATAATGCATACGGTTGGAAGAATCAACCGGGCCTGATAAATCTCGCTTACATGAGTTTTGTCTATAAGGATTGGAAAAGACAGGTTGGTCATGTTCACAAAGTTGTCCACTTTTTCCTTAGATGAACGAGTAATACCCCATACGATAAAATCAGCATCTTTGTATTGCTTAGCCAGTTTATTGAGACTCAATAATCCTTGCTGACTCGGCCTTGATTCCACGTCAAAAAAATAGAGTATGATCATAGGATGATCTTTCATTTGGGATAAATCATAGGTTTTGCCCTTAAAGTCTTTCAAGGAGAAGATAGGAGCTATTTGGCCGGAGGTTAGCTGAGCATGGCAGAAACCTGTCCAAACCATTATTACCGCCATCAACATTACAACTGAAATAGCCGATTTTGAAACAAGTCTCATTTTAAATCCTCCATAGGCTGTACATCTTTTATAAATGCCATTAGCGTTTCAAAGGGGATGAGGAACCCGACCGTTTCTGTGTTACGGTACCTTCCCTTTACAACGCCGATTAGACGCCCGTTGTTATCAAAAACAGGACTACCGCTGCTTCCGTGATAAACCGGCATGTTCACCTGCCACAATACCTGGTCCCCCACCCGTCGGGGTGCACCGTCAATGATTCCGGGATAAATAGTTTTTGACAATACCGAGGGGCATACCGCTGCATAAAGCCTTTCTCCCATTTGCAACATATTTCTACCTTTTGTCAACTGTACAGCGTTTTCCAGTCTAACTCCTACATCAATTAATGTGAGGTCCATATGATGATCAATTTTGACCACACGCCCTGGCAGCTCTTTACGATTAGACAAAACAACGGTTATGGTCTGAAGCAGTTTTAAATCATGGGCTGTACAGATAATCAGGCCACTTTCATGGATAATAAAGCCTGAAAACTGAATATCCCTGCCGTCGGTATCTGCATAAATGCATACCACAGTATCGATTTGCTGCAAAACCGCGTCAGGGAGAGGCTGATGGGAAGGTTTAATTTTTGTTTCAGCAGAAGGTTCCTTGATATAGCCTGAAATATGCCTCCAAAGGAATTCGGCCCGCCTGTTGTCAATCTGACCGTTGACTGTGTACCTGGCATTTATCCAGGATGCCAATGAAGAGTGGTGCCATAAGACTATCCGCCACTCTTCATGTTCTTTCTCAGCACATATCTCAAGCTCTCCTTTTTCAATCGGCCCCAACAAGATCTGAAAGTTGCTTTGTCGCAACCAGTCTACAACAACATCTTGAAGTTCGATAATCGGCAGGTCGTATAATCTGCTTTCTCCCTGCGCTGCGGCAAAAACAGGAAAACAAAACCACAGGCATGAAATAAGAAAGACCAGCGCAATTTTTATCTGTTTATAAATCATTCTTTCATGATGAAAACAATAGGATGCTTATAAATGGTCACCCTTAATTATTAACTATTGCCAACATTATAAAATTTATTTATATTTAAGTTGAGTGATTTTTTGCGAAAATATGTGCTGAGATCTTGATACATAAGGATTTGCAAAAACCACAGGCATACCCGTGGATATATCGAGGATTTTTGCGAAGCCTTTACGCGCAAGAGATCGGCGCAGATTGAGTAAAAAACCACTCAATTTAGATTATAGCTTGACTTGATAAAGATTACAAGATTAAAGGCATACTCCAAATGATCAGCGTAGAAAATATCACAAAAAGCTTCGGCAACCGAGTACTCTTTAATGGAGTCAGTTTTAAGATAAATCCTCGTGAAAGGATTGGGCTTGTTGGAAGGAATGGGCACGGGAAAACAACTCTATTCAGGCTCATGGCCGGTGAAGAATCAATGGACAATGGGGCTATTGTCATACCCCGGAATTACAGGATTAGTTATGTTCGCCAGCATATAGAATTTACAGAAAAAACCGTGCTCAAAGAAGGGATGAGGGGCCTTCCGGAATCGGAACGTGATCATAGCTGGAAAGTTGAGAAAATCCTTACAGGTCTGGGTTTCTCTCAAGCCGACATGGAAAAAGACCCGCTGGAGTTTTCAGGCGGATACCAGGTTCGCCTGAATCTTGCAAAAGTGCTTGTATCTGAGCCGGACCTGCTTCTGCTCGACGAGCCTACCAATTATCTTGACATTACATCCATACGCTGGGTTGAGTGCTTTCTGCTTAACTGGCCGCATGAAGTAATGCTCATCACGCATAATAGAAGCTTCATGGACAAGATCATCACCCATACGGTCGGCATCCACCGCGGTAAGGTGCGCAAAATCGCAGGAAATACAGAAAAGTATTATGCCCAGCTCGCCCAGGATGAGGAGATATACGAAAAGACCCGCTCAAACGACGAGCGACGCAGGAAAGAAGTTGAGCAGTTCATATCAAGGTTCAGAGCCAAGGCGAGACTTGCAAACATGGTCCAGTCCAGGATTAAAACCCTTAAGAAAACAGAAAAGCTGAAAAAACTTGAGCAAATCAAGTCTCTTGATTTTTCCTTTAGAAGCAGCCCGTTTTCGGGAAAACATGTGATGACAGCCAAAGATGTGTCCTTTTCATACCAGCCTGACAAACCGCTTATAAGGAATTTTAACATTTCCATCGGATCTGGTGAACGGATCTGTATTGTGGGTAAAAACGGAAAAGGCAAAACAACTCTGCTTAAACTTCTTGCAGGAGCCATTACCCCTCAACAGGGTGAGGTTACATACAACCCCCGGATCACAAAAGGAGTTTTTGAGCAGACCAACATCAGAAGCCTGGTTGACGCAAGAACCGTGGAAGACGAAATGCTGAGTTCACATTCTGATGTTGACAGGCAGTCGGCCCGCAATATCTGCGGCGCCATGATGTTTGAAGGCGATGATGCTTTAAAGAAAATCAGTGTCCTTTCAGGGGGTGAAAAAAGCAGAGTGATGCTGGGCAAGCTTCTTGTAACACCGGTAAACCTTCTGCTTCTTGATGAACCGACCAACCACCTGGATATGGAATCATGCGATGCGCTGCTGGCTGCAATCGACAGCTTTGACGGTGTTGTGATCATGGTTACCCACAACGAGATGTTTCTGCATGCCCTTGCCCAGCGCCTGATTGTTTTCCAAAATGACCGGGTTGAAGTATTTTCCGGGAGTTATGGAAATTTTCTTGAAAAAGTCGGCTGGGAACATGAAGGTCCTGTGCAGAAGCCCGAAGGAGAAAAAACTGTTTTAAAATTGACAAAAAAGGAACTCAGGCAAAGACGCTCGGAAATAATCACAGAAAAGGGGAAAGTTCTCAGGCCGATCGAGCAAAACCTAACAAAGGCGGAAAATGATATAGAAAGATTTGAAAATGAACTTTCAGAGCTTAACCAGGCTATGCAGAAAGCATCTCAGAACCAGGACGGTAAAAAAATTGTCGAGTTTTCCCGGTCCATTCATAAACGCCAGTCTGAAATAGACCGTATTTTTGACGAGCTGGAAAAGCTTACAGGCTTTCTTGAAGAAAAGCGGGCTAAGTTCGAAAAAAAACTGGAAGAGATTGAAAAGTAAATTAGTCCAGAATCTCCCTTATTTTCTTAGACAACACTTTTATAGTACAGGGTTTCTGTATAAAACCATCGCAGCCTCGTGCCAATATTTTCTTCGCTTCTCCGTCAAAACTGTAGCCACTTGAAAGCAAGACTTTTACACGCGGATTGATTTCCTTCATCCGGTCATAGGCCTCACCACCACCCATATTCGGCATAACCATATCCATAAGGACTAAGTCAATCTTGTCCCATTTTTTCTTATAAACCTCGACAGCTTCTTTTCCATTTCCGGCTGTAAGCACCTCATAGCCTAATGTCTCCACCATCTCTTTTTCTACCTCCAAAACAATGTCTTCATCGTCTACCAGAAGGACTGTTCCGGTTGTCCTGGTGATTTCATCTGCAGTTCTGAGAACTTTCCGGACTTTTTCCACCGATGCAGGGAGATAAATGCTGAAAGTGCTTCCATACCCCCTCTTGGATTCCACGTCAATATATCCGCCATGGCCGCTTATGATTCCGTAAGCAGAAGCCAGGCCAAGACCAGTGCCCATGCCCATGTGCTTGGTTGTAAAAAAGGGATCAAAGATGAACTCCTTAGTGCTTTTATCCATGCCGACACCCGTATCGGTAATTGTCAGCAAAACATAGTTTCCCGGCTTTGGATCGTATTCATTACTCTTTATGTCTTTATGGGTCACGTTTGTGGTCTTCAAAAAGAGATCCCCGCTATCTATCATCGCCTCGGCAGCATTCAGATACAGATCAAACAGGATCTGTTTAAGCTGGGCCTCGTCCGCCTCTATGGCAAATAACCCCTCAGCAAGCTCTTTATGAATCGTAACCCCCATTTTGGTTTTAGCCAAAATCTCTGAGGTTTCTTCCACCACCCGGTTAAGGTCAAACCTCTTGACATCATACCTTCCCTTCCTGGCATAACCAAGAAGCTGAGCTGTGAGTTTCGAGGCGCTTCGAACCTGCTCCTCAATGCTCATTAGCTTTTCATAATGTGAATGCGAGGGAACGGTCTTCAAAAGCATCAAAGAGGTATTTCCCTGAATTGCCATAAGGATATTGTTAAAGCTATGAGCGATTCCGCCTGCAAGTTGTCC
Organism: Thermodesulfobacteriota bacterium; assembly: GCA_034658795.1. Taxonomy (GTDB): domain Bacteria; phylum Desulfobacterota; class Desulfobacteria; order Desulfobacterales; family ETH-SRB1; genus B13-G4. The sequence goes on along the minus strand of JAYEFW010000029.1, from coordinate 10,360 downwards.
GAGTACTTCCATCTTCCGAGCCTGCTGCAATCGTTTTTCAAGCTTTGCTTTCTGTTGTTCAAATATTCTGCGTTCAGTGATATCCCTTATGATTCCGACTGTACCCTCATACTTTTTGTCATGGATATCTGCGTCAATACCATCTGGGCCGGACAAAGATGTTTTTATCTCTCCATCATTGACAGGCGCCGCATAGACATATTTCTGCTTTTCTATGTCTCGGATGTTGCCCACAGTTCCAAGAAAAGCCTTATCCTTTCTGCTGACCGCTTTGTCGTATTGGCCGCACGCCATCACTTCTACATACACTGTTTTTAAACTTTTCACATTCTTCGAATCTTCTTCTCGTTCCCAGCCCTTTTGTATTAATCTAATAATAAGGTGTTTTGTTCCTCTTTTTTCGGTCCTTCTCTCATCAAAGAGTTTTGGTGCGTTCTTATCTCCGGTTTTTGATCCCTTATATTTTTTTAAAACAGTGGAACGGCTCACAGATGGAATATCATCAGGATGAATTATCTCACTAAAATGTTTCCCTATCAATTCTTCAGGCAAATAGCCCATAGACTTGATGGTGCCGTTTATATAAATAAAATAGCCATCGCTATCTAATTTGTAAATAATATCGGGTAGCACATCGAGCATATCAGAGGATTGCTTCAATTGTTGTTTAACTTTCACAAAATCATTAATAAGCTCTTTTTTTGTCTTGTCTTCATTTTTCATTTTAAGTGCTCCCTTTACGTGTTCTAAAAAAATTTCATGGAAACTGAGGCTTGGGGCAAAGTACGGATTCCGTTATAATTCTTCATACTTGGTTACGGTTAATATACAGAACTTATTTTTATAGTCAAACATAGAATTAACGAAAGATAAATAAAAAAAGGAACATTAATCAGCTATTTTTATCCTTCAGCAAAGCATCGAGACCAGCGAACGGCCTGTGGGTAGAAGGTGGCTCTTGCTCGCCACCCGGCGTCACCTCGCCATACCATTCCGCTACCTGGTCCCGCGAGTGTTCATTGTCGTGACAGTATAGGCACAGCAACTCCCAGTTGCTGCCGTCAGGCGGATTGTTATCGTGGTTGTGATCTTTGTGATGGACTGTGAGCTCTCGAACTCTCTTGCCTGTGAATTCGCGCCCGCATCGCGCACAGATCCACGGGAAAAGCTTTAGCGCTCGCTCCCGATAGGTTTTCTCCCGAAGCTCCCGGTCATGCCGAGCCTCGGCAATAATCTGATCCGGCCTATCGGTCTTCTTCTGTGACATGTACGCACCCTGAAACCTTTGCAAAACGCTTAATTTAGGTAGAAATATGAATACAAAAAAGTAATCCCTTTTTTAAATATACGGTTGCGGTATCATCAATCAATACATTGCTGATTCCTCGAGTGGCACCGAATTTTAATACATCATCTTTTAGAGGATATTCCAGGCCCCGCAGGGTAACGCCGTAAGCATCCTGACCAAGAGGGACTATCGAAAGCATGTCTCCTTTTTTCCCCTTAAAGGTGAGTTCGCCTTTCCCCCTTAATAAAATAATCTCCTGATGCCCATCAATTAACCGAATTGTAACTTTGGAAAACTCTGGTGACGCTGAAAGCAACAAATTGGCTATTGTCATATCCCAGCGCGCACCCAGTGCTCCCAACACAAGAATTTCATCAGAGCCAAGGTCGAGAGCTTTGCGTAGAGCCAGCTCAAGGTCGGTCTGATCTTTGTTGATTGGATAGCTTATGATTTCTGTTCCCGATGTTTGAAAAGACTTTAAATAATCGGGATCCAAAGAGTCCAGATCTCCTATAACTATAGAAGGTTTTATACCCAGCGCCCGGCAGTGAGTCATGCCCCCATCAGCGGCAATTATCAAATCATCAGGAAGTATGATATCGTGAACATCCTGGAAATTATTCAAAACTCCATTTGCAAATATTACAGCCCGCAAAATAATCCCTCAGCGTTACCGATCCTTTAGAAATATTCGATGATATTCTTCTTCTTTAAGGTGTTTTTTCAAAATTCCAAGGATATAATCCAGTATTCCGCTGATATCATCATCGCTCAGCCTTTTAACCAAAATCCGCATCATCTCATCATCCGTAAATTTCTGAAGATATGCGATCAACGACTTCTCATCAGTTTCACGGTCAAGCCCAAATACTATATTTTCTTCATCATAATTATTTACAAAATTATGTGTGTGTTTCGACATAACTATCCCCATTCATCAGAAATTTACAAACTCAAAAAGCAAGTTGTCAACGAGCTGAGGTGGCGGGCACTTAAATTTAAAACGGCTGACTGTTTGAGCCCGCTGCCCGCTGCCTCAGGTTAATTTCATAATGAGTTTGTAAATTTCTGATATCACAATTTCTTAAGCAGATCACAAAACAGCCTTACCCCAAAGCCGGTACCCCCAACCCCGCAGTATGCATTTGCCTTTTTCATATAAGAAGGGCCTGCTATATCAATATGAGCCCATTTTGTATCTCCAACAAACTCCGACAGAAATAAAGCTGCTGTGATTGCACCGCCCCATCGTGAACCGGCAATGTTTTTAAGATCAGCAAAATCACTTTTAAGATCTTCTTTATAATCACCAGGCAAAGGCATATGCCAGCATCGCTCATAGGTCTTTTCACCTGAGCTGATAATAGACTGAGCTAATTCATCATCAGAAGAAAATACTCCCGCTATCTTCTCTCCAAGTGCAACCACACATGCCCCTGTCAATGTGGCAATATCTATGAGAGTCTCGGGTTTATATTCCTTAATCACATAAGAAATAGCATCAATCAATATAAGTCTGCCTTCAGCGTCTGTATTTAATATCTCCACGGTTTTGCCCGAATAACTTTTTACTATGTCTCCCGGACGCGAAGCATTACCTGAAGGCATATTTTCAACAACAGGAATAATTCCGATTACTTTAGTTTTAGGCTTGAGTTTGGCCAAGGCAATAAGGGTTGCCGCCACTGCAGCAGCCCCTGACATATCGCTCTTCATTTCCTCAAGACTTCCTGTTGGTTTTAAATTTATACCCCCGGAATCAAACGTTACACCTTTACCAACAAGAGCAACCGTCTTTTTTGCACCTTTTGGATTATATTCAAGAATAATCATTCTCGGCTTGCTCTCACTGCCTGCAGCTACTGCCAGCATTGCTCCGAACTTCTTCCTTTTCAGTTCTTTTTCATCAAATATTTTTACTTTCAAATTTTCTTTTTTAGCAGTGTCGGCAATTATTTTTGTAAATTGTTCGGGTTTTTTATCGTTAGAAGGCGTATTAATCAGATCTCTGGCGAAAATAGTACCTTCACAAATAGTGGTGATGCTCTTCAATATTTTGCCGGAATTTTCAGCGGCATCTGGTGTAACCAGGAAATCAATTTCCTTGAGCGGGACATGTTTTTTCTCATCCTTATATTTATCAAAGAGATGATTCCCAAGGTAAGCCCCTTCAATTATAGCCTCAAGAGGTAACGGCATCTCCATTTTGATCTTCTTTGTCGAAGGGCAACCAATCAGCACTTCAGTGAGCTTCATAGTAATACATTTTTTTACTGCCTTGCCTGCAAAAGCGCGCAAAGATTCTGCATTTAATTTTTCCAGCTTGCCAAGCCCCATAAAAATCACTCTGTCCGCTTTAATCTCCGGCGGAGTGTAAAAAATAACTTCCTCGCCCTTGTCCCCCTTGAACTCCTTGAGCTTTTTCGCTTTTGTAATCAGCGAAGATATTGTTTTGTCATCATG
>JAYEFW010000029.1:4523-6509 GCA_034658795.1 Thermodesulfobacteriota bacterium | reverse complement strand
TGATGCAAGGTTTTTCAGATATGATATTTTCTCCCACGAAAAGTCTTCAAACCAGCAGGGAAATATCGCATTATTCGTAAACACAGGGTCAGCTTCAAGATCATAACTGGAAGAAGCAACAGCCCTGTCCCATAAAGCTGTGTGAGGAACAGGCGAATAATGTGCGAGCACGGGTGTTATACCATTTCTTTTCACCTCTCTTATAGACTCTTCTACCGAACTTATTGTCTGCCCCGGCAGGCCTGTCAGCAGATATGCTCCCACCTGATTCTTTTGAAAACCAGCTTTATTCAGGCAGGCAACAGCTTGTTTAAATTCATTTGCAGTCACTTTGCTGTCAAGTTCTTTTCTATTTTCAAATGTAGCTGTTTCCAGACCAAGTCGAATGGTTTTGAAACCAGCCCTGAACATCAAGCCGGCTGTCTTATCTGAAATCTCACGAATATGAACTGCATTCGGTGTATGAAAGCGGATATTAAGATTCTCTTTAATCAAACCTTCAAATAATACAACAGCGTGTCTTTCCGCATCAACAAGAAGAGCATCATCATAGAATACAAAATCTTTTACACCATACTTAAAATGCCAGTGCTTTATCTCTTCGATAAGAGAAAGCGGACTGCGCAACATTCTTTTTGGATTTAAAAAATGCGAAGCGCAATACGAACAGAAAAACGGGCATCCCTTAGATGTAAGAACAGGAATATACGAAATTTTTCTTTGCAGGTCAAATGCAGGATAAGGAAAGGTGTCAAGATCATCCGGATCAAACTTCGGACTCACAGAAAAACCTGTATAATTCTCCGCAAGCTTTAAAATATATTTCTCGCCGGGACCGGCCGGAACAATGTCTGCACCTGAATGCGATACAGCATGCTCATTACAAAGGCCGGCATAGATACCGCCAAGAATAACGATAATGTCCGAATAAGTTTCTTTTATAATTCTTATGGTTTCCTTTACGCCGGGATACCAGTAAGTCATAAAAGAAGTGACAAGGACAATATCTGGTTTTGGTATGCGCTCAAGTTCCTCCCTGAACCATTCCAGCTTAATGCCGTATCTGGAAAAGTTCCGGGGAATATGTTCAAGACCTTTGGGTTTTGGAATCGCTGTTTTTAAAAATGGGCCCCTTCCGTTTCTTGTATAGGGGTCGATGTGAGGTGCTTTTGGATGAAATCGATCAAGGCAGTCTATGTATGTTATTGAAAATCCATGCTGCCTGAGTATTGATGCAAGGCTGAGAAGCCCAAGAGGTTTAGCCCAGAAATCGTATGCCGCAAAATCATGAATCCAGGGATTTACCAAAAGAATATTTGGAGTATCGTATTTCACTTAGTACACGTATTCTTAAATACGATTACGCATGATGATGTGTTCAAGGATTTGCAATCGCTCTTTTGCCGGAGAGTTGAGGGCATAAAGAAACCCATATAACTGGCAGAATTCCTTAACTTTAGGCATTTTAGGCACTTATAAATCCTCAGGATGTTGGGAAGTATTTCATCGATGTTTTCTTCAATTCCCTGCGGCTGAAAAGAAGCTTGTATGTATCCACGGAAGCTGCTTCAGACATTTTACGGGCTGTTTCACGACATGATTCTTCATCCATGGCATGAATCATGGTATATAAATTATAAGGCCATTCATCAGAGGGATTGCGCCTGTAACAATGTGAGACTTCTCTAAAAGAAGCCATCTTTTCGCCCACCTCATCAATGCGGTCTTCGTCAACCCTCCATGCAGTCATTGCGTTAGCTTTAAACCCTGACCTCTGGTGCCGGATTGTTACGCCAAAACGTCTTATTACGCCTCTTTTACAAAGATCTTTTAAAGTATCCAGAAGGACTTCTTCGGGAATCCCCAGCTTCTCTGCGATTTCAAGATATGGGCGCTGAGTAATGGCAATATCTCCCTGTATTAATGAAACTATCTTTTTTTCAAGTTCAGTAAGCATAAAGCAATATAAAAAATTATATAAAAAAA
>JAYEFW010000029.1:2748-4423 GCA_034658795.1 Thermodesulfobacteriota bacterium | reverse complement strand
GCTGCAGGGCTGTTTGCCGGAGGAACAAGGACACTCTTTATTGAGCCATGTTCTAAACCCTGCACATATCTAACTTCATCAGGCTCTCTCTCTTCAATGGGTATTCCCTTTATACCATCATCAAGTTCCCAGTCAAAAGTACTGGATGGAAGAGCGACATAAAAGGGTATGTTGTTATCTCTTGCTGCAAGTGCTTTAAGATAAGTCCCTATCTTGTTAGCGACATCGCCTGTACGGGTGGTTCTGTCTGTACCAACAATAACCATATCCACCATTCCATGCTGCATGAGGTGACCTCCGGCATTATCAGTTATGACAGTGTGCTTGATACCATGTTTACCCAGCTCCCAGGCGGTTAGCCTGGCCCCCTGGTTGAGTGGCCTTGTTTCGTCCACCCAGACATGTATATCTATATCATTGTCAAAGGCAGCATATATCGGGGCGGTTGCTGTTCCATATTCTACGCAGGCAAGCCACCCTGCATTGCAATGGGTAAGAATGTTAACTGTTTCGCCTCCTTTTTTCATCCGAATCTCGTCAATCAGCGGCAAACCGTTTTCACCAATCCTTTTGCAATTTTCTGCCTCCTCATCAGCAATATTTGCAGCTTCATGCCTTGCCCTGTCTATTCTCGCCGGTTGATCTGTCATTTTTAATAATTCATGCTTAACCCTGTCCACACCCCAGGAAAGGTTAACTGCGGTTGGTCTTGCGGCTTTTAGTCTGCTGCATTCATTAATAAGGAAATCATCAAAACCTGTTTTTTCATCAAAATTAATAACCGCAAGGTAAACACCATAAGCTCCGGCAACACCTACAAGAGGTGCGCCCCTGACAAACATTTCTTTTATGGCATTTATAACATCATCAACGCTTCTCAAATCGGAAATTACAAATTCATGGGGAAGAAGACGCTGATCAATTACCTTAACAATTCCCGAATCCTTATCCAGCCATATCGGCCTCATATTACGGCCACCTACTTTCTATTTCTCTCTTATCTGCCTTATCTATCGTAACCTTCATGTAACATCCTCATAATATTTTAGCTTTATGAAACAAAAACCGGCCGTGCGTGAGCTTCAGGTGTGATACATTCAAAACAGGAAACTGTTTGAGAGTATTAGATATCGTTAAGAAAGAACCTTGTAAGATGTTGTTATTTTTTTTAAGGGCTTGTTGAACTGTTACTGTTGTTTTCATTCGTGGCAGGTTCTTTCTTTACGATATCTTATGCGTGAGTTTTTCATGGTTTGAATGTATTATACCTGAAGCGAATATATTCTCAAAAAGCTAAAGTGTTCCCCCCCCTACCAAATCAGCATGTTAAATGAAAACATGCTCCAACATTTTTTTTTGATGACAGGTCATTATAAATTTTTACTGCCTTTCTGCTTAGTGTTGGAATAAACTCTATGCCCCTTTGCTGAAGTAATTTTTCAAGCTCTTTCTCTGGTTTCATGAGACCGCTTGAGCCTGTGCCGGCAATAATGACTTCCGGCTTTGAATTTATAAGTTTATGGATATCATCGCTTGCGAGTTTATGGCCTGCCTTTCGCCACCAGAAAGCATCTATATGTCCATCAGGATAGATAATTAAATCAGATGTAAACTTTCTTCCATCAACTATAATGGAACCAAATGCATAGGACTCAATCATGACATCATTTCCTTC
>JAYEFW010000029.1:0-2648 GCA_034658795.1 Thermodesulfobacteriota bacterium | reverse complement strand
CTTAATTGTCTCACCTGTTAGCGAGGCTCTTTCAAGGACATCTTCAAGATCAAAACTAAGGAGCTTCTGATCCCTGACTATGACCTTTCCGGCAATAATAACGTCCCGAACATCCGAACCACGTGCGGAATACACAATATGTGACACTGGGTTGTACATTGGGACAAGGTGAGGTTTATTGACATCGATAATAATAATGTCTGCCTGTTTGCCGGTTTCCAGAGAGCCTGTTTCATTATCAAGACCAAGTGCCCCTGCCCCATCAATTGTCGCCAGTTTAAAGACTGTCTTTGCATCCATGACTGTCGGATCAAGGATATTAACCTTGTGGAGTTTCGCAGTAACATCCATCTCATTGAAAAGATCAAGGTCGTTATTGCTCGCACTCCCGTCCGTGCCAAGTCCGACTTTTATTCCTGCTTCTAAAAATTTAATAACCGGAGCAATGCCGGAAGCCAGCTTCATTTCACTTTCTGTGCAAACCGAAACTTTGGCACCGCTATTTGCAATTATATCAATATCATCATCATCCACCCATATTGAATGAACAAGCAGAGTGTTATTATCCAGTATCCCAATACTATCGAGGTGCTTGATTGGAGAAGAATTTTTCTCAGACAGAATCCGATCTCTCTCGTCTTTTGTTTCCGCTACGTGAATCTGAAAGAGCAAATTTTTTGACAATGCAGCATGTTTTGCTTTTTTCAAAGTTTCTTCAGAACAGGTATATGGTGAATGACAAAATATTGATGGGGTTATCATCAATGATTTATTATACCATTTATCAGTAAATCTGACCGCTTTATTAACATTATCTGACGGTTCCGGCACTCCCGGGGCAGGAAAGTCTATAACACCCTGCCCGAGTATCGCTCTCATGCCGGAATCAAAAACCGCCTTTGCCACTTCATCTTCGAAAAAATACCCGTCACAGCACGTGGTTGTACCGGACAGTATCATCTCCGCGCATGATAAAAAAGACCCGAGCCTGACAGTCTCGGCTTTAATATGCTTTGCCTCGGCAGGAAAAATATGTTCATTAAGCCAGGTCATTAAGGGCAGATCATCAGCAAGTCCCTTGAATATAGACATGGGAAGATGGGTATGTGTATTTACAAGGCCGGGCATTATAATCCCGCCTTTAGCGTCTATTATTTCATTTGCCTCTGGAATCAGTGAGCCGGCGCTCCTGGGTTCAATACGTTCCAGCCGCCCCTTTTTTATACATACAATACCATCTTTAATAATATCAAAATCAGGGTTTACCGTAACTATTGTACCGTTGTGTATAACAATATCAAAAGTCATAACTCAAGTTTCGGGCCTCTTATTTCATCTGCAATAATCTTAACATCCTCAATTATATCCTCAACATTCAAAGTTAAAAGCCTGCCGTCTTCCATGACTATTTTCCCGTTTATAATAGAGGTTGCAACATCGCTCCCTTTTACTGCATAAACAAGATGAGAAATAGGGTTATACATCGGCGTGAGGTGGGGCTTGTAGGTATCAATAATTATAATATCCGCCCTTTTCCCTGGCTCAAGAGAGCCGATTATATCATCAAGCCCAAGTGACCTTGCCCCGTCAATAGTGCCCATTTTAAGCACAGTATATGCATCCATAACAGTCGGGTCAAAAGTGTTTACCTTGTGCAGCTTGGCAGCAGTATCCATCTCCAGGAAGATATCCAGATCATTATTGCTTGCGCATCCATCTGTTCCCAGCCCGACACAAACGCCTGCTTTTAAAAGCTCTGGTATCGGAGCAATGCCTGATGCAAGTTTCATATTGCTTTCAGGATTATGGGAAACTTTAACATCAAAACGCTGCAAAAGAGAAATATCTTCATCTGTCAGCATAACACAATGACAGGCAAGAAGATTCGGCGACAACACATCAAGATCCGCAAGAAATCCGACGGGTGTAACGCCATGTTTTTCTTTGCTTGTTTGGACTTCGTATTCAGTTTCCGAGACATGAATAACGAGCGGAATATTATTCTTTTTCGCAAGAAAAGAAGCTCTTTTAAGAAGATCCGGCGAACAAAGGTAAGGAGAATGAGGCTCAACAGCAATAGTTATCAGAGAATCATTTTTCCACTTTTCAATAAGCATTTCCGTATATGCAAAGCCATTCTCAATTGGGCCATAATTAGGAGAAGGAAAGTCGTATAGTACTTCGCCCACCACCGCCCGCATCCCGGCATGTTTTGCCGCACAGGCTACAGCATCTTCAAAAAGATACATATCACAAAAACAGGTGGTCCCGGAACTTATCATCTCCGCACAGGCAAGAAGAGTTCCACAATAAACTTTTTCATAATCAAGCTTTGCCTCTGCAAGAAATATATAATCATTCAGCCAGGTCATCAATGGAAGATCATCTGCAAGGCCCCTGAAACATGTCATTGCTGCATGAGTATGAGCATTAACAAGCCCTGGCATAATTATGCCTCCACGGGCATCTATAATGCGTGATGCATTCCATGATAAAAAATCATCAGCAAACCCTAAAGCAACAATTTTTTCACCTTCTATGGCAACAGCACCGTTTTTGAACTGCGTGCCCCCTGAATCCATGGTCAGCAATGTTCCATTTAAAATCAATATATCAGATGAATTCATAGCAAGTTATCAGCTTTCCAA
>JAYEFW010000028.1:0-5823 GCA_034658795.1 Thermodesulfobacteriota bacterium | reverse complement strand
GATGTCAGGTCTCTTTCAAGTTTATTTCCATTTTCAGATAATAGCTGCTGGCAGTGATTGTCGAAGCTTGCGGAGTCTTTTGAATGATCCAGCCATCCTCTTATGAATATTTCACATTCATTGCTCTGTCTGTTGACGTATTGGTTATAGGTCTTGAGAGCGACTTTTGTATTCCTGTCAATATGGGTTATTATGAAACTCAAAAAGAGTTTCTTCAGGGTTGGGTTGTCGAAAGAATATTTGAAATCTCTCTTTACCGTGTTCCAGAAATAATCGACCAGCCCATATTTTTTGATTTTACCCCAGATAGGGTTATCCTCTTCTTCAAGCGAAGGTATCAACAGCTTCCGCAGTATCTCTTTGAGATCGATTGTTGAGGAACCTGACAGTACTGCAAGGATACCCAATACAAACTCCTCTTTTCTCCAGTCCTTCTGGTAGAATTGTTTAAATGCCGAAACTCTCTTCTTGCTTTTGAAGAATCTGGAATTCGCCTCTAAAAATTTATCGAGGTCATAGCCTTCGATGCCAAGCTCGCTTTTGATATCCGATACCTTGCTATTTTCAAACCTTGATGAGTAGAGTTGTATGTCAAGCAACCAGTTGGACTCATACTCCCGTTCTGGTCCGCGGGAATAGATGAGATAGTTCGATTCGGTGTCGTCTTTTTCAAGGAGTTTCTTTGTCGCAAAGAAATTGTTGTTCAGTCTGTGCAGCTTTATACCGTCTTTGGCAAGGGCGGATTTGATAGTCTCAAGTTCCCAGTCATCGGCAGTCTCGTCCTTGTCGTACCAGAAAACGATCTTTCTTTTCTCATAGTCATCCGGTGCTTCGAACTTTTTGAGTATGCTCCGGGTCGTCCTTTCTATGTCTTGCATTTTTCAACTCCCGCATTAATTGCTAATCTGTTCTGGCGTCTTTGTGGCGTCTTTGTGGCGCCTTATGGCGTCTTAGAACATACACCGTGCCCTTTCCGGTAGTGCCGATTTGCTCAAATAATCCCGATGCCGCCAGATCTGCCAGATCCCGTGAAGAGGTTCTTTCAGAGGTATTGCAAACTTCCTGATATTCTTTATTCGTGATCTGCCCCCTTTCTTTGACATACATCACAGCTTTGGTCTGCCTTTCATTCAAGTTCAGGCTGCGGAGGTATTCTTCATCGTAGACATCTTTTCTAAACACCACCTGAAACCCCTGATATTCTTCAAATATGGGTTCAGGAAGTCCGGCATCGAGGCAGTGTTGTTGTATTTTTTCTATGCCGCTACCCCATCTTTCGATCAGTTCAGTATCATACAGTACTTCTGCCAGTCCTTTGTTTCGCAGTGTGGATGAATGTGGCTTGTAGAGTTCTTCCAGTGTGATCCCATAGGGTAAAAACCCGGGACTCTTGATTATAAGTTTGTCGTCATGGATTCGCACTTCTATGTTTGAGAAGATCGTATAGTCTCGATGGCAAACGGCATTAATGAGGGCTTCACGTAAGGCTTCCAGGGGGTAATCCCAGACTTGTTCTCTTTCTGGTTTACCGGTCATCACAAATTTGACATTGATGTTTTTGCGTATGAAGTCCATGGCTTCATCGATCTGCTCAAAAACGGTGCCAACGATCATCCGGTCATCAATGACAATATTTTTTTCTTTGAACCGTCCACAGTGTATCGCAGCATGAGAAATGAATTTGTTTGTCTCTTTTGAAAACAGAAGAATTGCTGCCCAGGTGGGCTGTCCTCCAGTTATCAGGCTCATTTTTTCAAGAACCTGCATTGGGGTTTCATCGTCCCCGATCTTTTTCCTGCCGGTTTCCTTTGCTTTTTGGATGTACCTTTTTACGTTGTCGCGGTCAATATCTTCAAGGCTGGCATTCTTTGCAGGATATTTATCCCAGCTCATTCCTGTAGAATGCAGGTGCATCTGTGCAACTTCCTGTGCAGTCATGGCACGATTGCTGCTGTCCACTCTTTTGAGGCATTTGCCTTTTGTTGAAACGGGTTTGATTGGATTTTCTTTTATTTGCACTGCTACGACTGTTTTTCCATCGGTCCGGATTTTTTCAATTTCAGGGATGATGCGAGGGTCAGTGCTTTGAGAAATTTGGTTTACCCACTGGTTGATGGTTTCTTTTCCGATTTCGACGCCTTTAATGTTATTCTTATCAGATACCCCGATGAAAATTATGCCACCCTTCGTGTTAGCGAAAGCTACGGCAGATTCGATGGTGCGGTCATCGAATTTTTCTTTGAACTCGACGGTGTTGGATTCTCCGGTTTTGATGAGGTCTTGTGGGTTCATATTTTTTATTTAAGAGAGTGTATCGATTTGTTTTTTCTATATTTAATACTCAAATACCGTCACGTCAATTTTTGTCAAAGATTTTCATCATACCAATCAAATAATACAAAATAGTATATCAAGCGACATCCCCATCAAGTATCTGTCTTATTTTATCTAACAATGGATTTAACTTTTCGTTTCCTTTGCATGCAGCTTTGATAAGCATGTCTTCAGTTTCTTTTTCCTCTAGACCAGTCATTTTCGCAAACTCAAAACCAATATCGTGAGATTCAGATAACGTACCCAATTTTTCTACGTGAGTTCGTACAGTTTCAGAGTCATCTTCAAATAGATCATCTTTCAACATTTCAATACGATCATCATTGTTCAATATTTCTTGGAGAACCCATTTCTCCGGTGATAATAAATCATCATAAAGCCGACAGCAATTTATTTTGGTTACATCTGATGGCATATCATTTTTCATTTGTTTGTTTAAATCATGTTCTGTAACGTCACCATCGAAAACACCTAAGTATTCATCAGGCAATTTAGCTCGTACATGGGCAACGCACTGTTTTACTACCTGATCCCAGGAGCTGCTGATTCCAATACAATTAATTCGTTTCCTAAGTTCTGAATTTAAAACTTTATAGATGATCCTCTCTGCAAAAGAATCTTCGCAGTATATTGTTAATTCAGGTGATGTCTCACCATGTAAAAACCCATGGCATACCTTGTTGTAGGAGCTTCTAATATATTGTGCGTATCAACACCAGTACGTTGGACCAGTATTCTTGCTTTTTGAGGAACATTGTTTATAAATGTAGATGAGTGGCTTGACACTATTACTTGGAATTTTTTCTTTAGAGTTATTTCGAGTAATTCTTTTGCGAATTTGCGTTGAGCTTCAGGATGTAGTCCAAGTTCAATCTCTTCAATAACAATCAATGAACCACTTGGAGCTTCCTGTAGATAGTAAAGTAATTCTAAAAGAATATCTTCACCCGCCCCCATATTAAAACTAGTATAACTTGAACCATATTCACAACTTCGTAATGAATATTTTTCTGCTTGTGTAACAGTAGCCGCAGAATAATTTCTTCCTAATATTTCACAGAAGATTTTTCTGAAATCGTCATTTAATTTGACGATTTTATGTTGAGATCTATTCACTCTAAAATGACCTCGAAGAACGTTTCTTTCAATTGCTGGAAGAACACGGGATGCACCGAAATAATGAACATGTCTCTTGGGTCGTGTTTCATATTTCATCCATTTATTACTTTTTTTCTTTATCGTTTTGGTTCTTCTGGATGCAGGGATTTTACCACCACAATAATCCCAAGTAATTTCAACTCCAGTAATATCTGGATCCGCATTACCTTTAAAAAAGAAATCCATAAAAGTATAATAACTCTTTGATTTTTTCTTGTTACAATTACGTGCTTGATAACTGTGATGATTGTCTGGAGAATGAAATGCTAATGCAGATAGAGCCAATAATGTCGTTTTACCACTACCATTTTGACCACATATTACAGTTAGAGGGTAATTGAAAGTTATATCTATGTCTGTTATTCCACGGAGTCCAGGAGAACCTTTTATAGATATGCCTTTTAGCATCGGATGAGTATAATCTGTACTCAAATTGTCCCACCAACCCATTAATTCCTTTTCAGTGTCATTGAGTCTGCGTCCAGGCATATTTTACCCCCTAATAAGTGAAATGAATAATATTCCGTTTATCATATCTTCCCCACCAACCCCTCAAACTTCGCATAATTCACCTTGACCCCATCATCCAGATCAATATCGATATACTCAAGCGATTTATTGTGCAGCACCTCATCATACTTCTCAAGCTCCTTAACTTGCTTCCCAAGCCGCGCCTTCTCCGCAGCAGACGTATCCCCAAGCATCCCGATCCTCGCATCCAGTTTCGCCTCAAGCTCGAGCAGATAATCAGTCCTCATCTTAGCCAGCGTTTCCCGATTATACCTGTGCATATACACGAGCGCATTAAACCCCCTGCCTTTGCCTGATGTGAAAAGCCAGTAGATGGGTCTCTTCTTGTACATCTTGGCATGGTCTTTGAAGAACGATTTAAGGAAGTAGTCCCGTATAACTTTCTCAGGCGATGCACTGCCATTCTTTGACTTCAACAGCGCCCATGCAATAAATTCAAGGTTCTCGGCAAGGCTCTCTGCCCCGAATGTGGCTTTCAGGAATTCCTTGAACCGCCCCACAATGTCGTCTGTAAAGTATTCATCCTCAAGTATCGGGATGATGTTGTCGTCATCCGGCATGAAACTCGGCTCAGGAACCTGCTGCAAGTAGTCATCAATGGTCTCACCCTGGTTAGCCAGAATCAGACCCGGCTTGTCCAGTGAGTAGCGACCGAACATGCAGCCTACTGCATAAGAGATGAATTCCTTGATGGTATCAGTCAGCAGCAGCGCTTCCAGTTCTTTCTCGCTCTTATTTCCTTTGTAGCGATAATGCGGGTTGCATGTCAGCGTGATCTCAGAAAGTGGCACATCTGGTGTTAGTTCGTCCTGCATGCCGTATGCTTCGATGAAGATGTGGTTGTTTTCTTCCTCCAGTCGCTGCATCTCCAAAGTGATTTCTCGCCAGTGAGTGCGGAACTTGGTGTAGGTTTCACGGAGGGCTGGTTGGCTATATTCGGGTTGAAGGAGTGGGAGGCTGGTGAAGTCCCAGGAGGTTTCGTAGGAGTCCCAGTCAGATTTTGAAATTGACAATGCACTTTGAGCATTCATATCCACTAAAGGTGATAATATTTCTACCACCGGAGTACGGTCAATGTGACCAATTTCATAATTCAAGGTGGCCGATAAATCTCCAACTATTGACCGAGTAACCTTAGTGTTTAATAAAGACAATATTCTTGATTCAGCTTTAACTTGGTTAAGATAAATGCAGGAAGCTGCATCAGAAGGGATAAATCCGTTGGGAAAATATCGCAAGGAAAATGTTCCTGAACTTACTTTAGACCAAGCTAAGTTCGACTTGAAATATTGCTTTGGACTGCGAATGACTGATTTTGGTCTTAAATCAAATAATGACTTACCATCATTTTCCCAATCTATGATGTATTCTTGATTTCCGTACCATTTTCTGCATTCTCCTCCTTTGTTACATGGAAACCATTTTTTGTTTGATTGCTTAGCTTGCTCTCTGTCAGCATAACCAAATCCAATTTTATGGAAACAGACTTCATGCCATATTCTTAAAAAATTATCGTTTTGGCCTGTAGATAAACCTTTATTTAACTTAGATATTTGGGATAGTTTACTACTTGTTACAAATATTTTCCTTATGTTTTCACTTATCCAGTATGCAATCGGACTCCCTGGAATCTTCTTGAAATCAGCCGCAGAGGCGCGGTAGAAGTTGGGGACGGGGTTATTTGCTGAATTATCATTGGTCATGGATTGCCACCTCTTCGATAAGTTGGCGCTGGTTCATTGAGTTTTCAAAAACATCGCAGGGCTTATGATGGATTTGCAGGCTTTCATCGGTCACACG
>JAYEFW010000027.1:0-5839 GCA_034658795.1 Thermodesulfobacteriota bacterium | reverse complement strand
GGATTCGGTTTTGGCGTTCCTTTTTCATCGTCGTCAAGCGCGCCAAACGGACATTCTTCTGTACAGCGCTTGCACTGCGTACATCTCTGGAAAAAAAAGTCAGGAAATGTCATATCGCCCGACCTTGGATGTACTGAAACACCCCTGTTAACTGATTCAATGCACTGAATAGCTTTAAGGGCAGCGCCTGCAGCATCTTCAACTGTCTCTTCAATCGTCATGCTTCGGCGAACGCCCCCGGCAGCATAAATACCTGTTCTCTGGGTTTCATATGGAAAGCAGATGAAATTAGAGTCACAATATCCGTCAAACAGGTCTATGTCACGGAAACCAGGCCCCTGTCTATATGCCAGATTTACCACGGGATCATCAGCAGTAGCAGGCACCATGCCTGTTGCCAGAACAACCATATCAGCATTAAGTTGAATATTTTCTCCAAGTAGAGTATTGTCAGCTTCAACGGCAATCACATCGCCGCTTTGAGCTACACTGACGACATCACCCTTGGTCAAAAAGATTCCATCTTCCTGCTGTATGCTCTTGTAAAAATTTTCCCACAGGCCAGGTGTTCTCATGTGCTGGTAAATGATCTGTGCCTTACCATCATCCGGATAATCATCACACACATACTTTGCCTGTTTTAAAGCCACCAGGCTTGTAACAGAACCGGTAAAGTCAAAGTCGCTGTCATCACCCTTCCCAGGGCCCTGAATAAATACGACAGATTTGGCTTCCTTTCCATCTGAGGGTCTTACAATTTTTCCTTTTGCAGCGATCTCCTCAAACTGATGGTTGGTTACGACATCGACAATTTTGCCAAGGCCCAGATATCCAAGCTCATCGCCTTCAGGAGTATATGGCCGCCAGCCTGCGGCAAGTACTACTGCACCAAATTTCTCGCCGTTAGGATCAATTTGTAAAATATCAAGCTTACCCGTGTTGTATTCCTGGTAAAGTTCAAACTGCTTTTCCACATCAAACTCTTTACCGCTCTCGTCAAACTTCATCTCCTCAGGAAGAGGAAAAGGAACGTCAAACTCAATTGTTTCTCCTGGGTTTTTCAATGTCACTACAAATTCACCCGGCTGGCCGGCAATACGGGCAACCATTGTCTTGGTCTTAACAGTAATATTAGGATTGGCCTCAGCCTCTCTGATTTTTTCTTCAATTATGGGGGGTATAAGACCCTCATATGGACTTGCCACAGGAAGCTGTTTGCGCAGCTTGGCTGCATAACCTCCGAGGGAAGCTTCCTTCTCAACTATGGTTACCTCGTAGCCTGCTTTGGCTGCATCTAAAGCCGCAGATATGCCGGCAACACCGCCGCCGATAACAAGGATTTTCCTTGTAAAAGTCTCAATCTTATAGGGCTCCGGCAGATCTATTTTTTCTACCTTTACCATTCCCATCTTAAGGTAATCTTCGGCCAGCATCTGAAGGCTGTCAAAATGTATGCCGTCATCTTTCTGTTCCTCTGTTACAACCGGATACTTTGACCTTGGATGCGACCAAATCACCTGTTCTCTGAGGTCAACCCTGTCAACTATACAGCCGTCAAACTTGAATACATCATAATTGACTCTGCGTGAACAACCCGCAATAACTATTGTGTTAACACCTTCATCTGCTATATCTTTTTTTATAAGCTCGACGCCTTCCTTTCCACAGAGAAAGGAATGCGTTTTTACGGGAACTCCCTCCTCTTCGGGCACGCCACACAAACCCTTTATATCAAGTGCATCCCCGATTCCACAACCTGTGCAGATATATACACTGTGTTTTTTATCCATGTATAAAACCTCCTACCTCTTCACCATGGTTTGAATAGCCTTAAGGGCCATACCGGTAGCATTCTGATTTGATGTTACGACATCAGCCGGCTTGTTGGCACATCCTGCAGCAAACATACCACCTTTATCAAAATCATTAATAATAAAGCCATCCTCGCTGTATTGCAGGTCATCAGTCGGAAGCTTGGCATCTGCTGTTGCCGGCTGCATACCGGTAGCCAGAACAACCATTTCCACGTCTTGCCTTATCTTTTCTCCAGTCACAGCATTCTCTGCAACCACGGTGATATTTTTGGAGCCCGGATCTTCACTGACTTCTGCCACCTTGCCTTTGATGAAAATGACATTTTCATCTTCTTTTATCTTCTTGTAAAATTTTTCATATTTCAAACCCGGAGTCCTTATATCTATATAAAAGATATAGATCTTTGCCTCGGGAAACCGTTCCCTGACATATGTAACCTGTTTTAAAGAAGCCATGCAGCATATATAAGAACAATAAGGAAGATGATTCTCATCTCTTGATCCTGCGCACTGAACAAAAGCAATGCTCTCAGGCTCCTTATTGTCTGACGGCCTGAGAATTTTTCCTTTGGTAGGCCCATTTGGAGCTGCAAGTCTTTCCATCATCATATTGGTTATTATGTTGTCATATTTTCCAAATCCGAGATTATCTATCTTGGCAGCGTCATATGGAACCCACCCTGTAGCCCAGACAATGGCCCCAACTTTCAGGTTTATTGTCTTTGCTCCCATGTTGAGATCAATTGCGCTGTATTTGCATGCTTCAATGCATTTACCGCATTCCGCGCCCTTGCATACAGACGAATCTATCGCATAACGCATGGGAAAAGACATCTCATTGGGTCTGTATATGGCCTTTGTTTTATCCATATTGAAATTGAACTCGTTATTCCTGTCAACAGGACATACCCCAACGCACTCATCGCAAGCTACACAATTTTCATTAACAAATCTTGGATTCAATATTATTGAAACATCATAGCTGCCTGATGCTCCATCAACCTTTTCTACTTCCGCCAGTGTAAAGACTTTTATTCTTGGATTGTCCTTTATCCTCCTGAAGTTGATCTCAAGTCCACAGGAAGGAGGACAGAGCTTTGGGAAATACTGGTTCAACTGTGCAACTCTTCCGCCCAAGTAAGGATTTTTTTCAACTATGAATACCTCGTACCCAACTTCGGCAGCCTCAAGGGCAGTAGTTAACCCGCTTATCCCTCCTCCAACAACCAAAATACTTCCGCTAGCAGGGGCTGCTTTCTCTTCTGTCATGCTATCCCTCCATGCTTTTAATTTTTCTATTTGGTTAAACCTAAATTTAGCGATTTTTTACTCGAACTGCACCAATCTCTTGCGCATCAAGGACTTGCGAAAAGTCTCGACATATCCATTGGTATACCTACGATTTTCGCAAACCTTGCTGCATCAAAATCTTAGCACATTTCTTCGCAAAAAAGCGTTCAACTTAGGTTAAAAACTGATAGTCATCTGCATTAGCTCAATTAGTTTGATTGATCTGATTGGACAATAAGCTGTTTCAATCAGACCAGTCAAACCAATTGAACATATCTAAATAAAAAGGGAACAGACTATTTACTCGGCAAATATAAACATATAGAAAATTAATAAAAACCTCCAGGCATCTTGCGATGCCTGGAGGCAGTTTATTATAGACTATTTAATATAGCCATTTACTATGCATCAGGAATGATCTTGATGTAATCTTTCTTGATCATTTCCCAGGTCTTGGCTTTTACATCATACTTTGAGTTAACAAAGCAGAACCAGTTCTCATCATCCTGGCCAGGATAATCTGCCTGATAGTAGAATCCAGGATAACGAGTTTCTTTACGGAACTGGATGTGACGCAGATGTGCCTCAACAGTCCA
The DNA here is from genome assembly GCA_034658795.1 of Thermodesulfobacteriota bacterium. Lineage (GTDB taxonomy): Bacteria > Desulfobacterota > Desulfobacteria > Desulfobacterales > ETH-SRB1 > B13-G4. The sequence continues at coordinate 2,139 of JAYEFW010000027.1, read as the reverse complement.
GATACGATGGTCGATCTCCCAGCATCTCATCAGTTCATGGACATCACCGGCAGCCAGTTTCTCACAGTCTTCACGCATCGTTTGGAGAAGGTCCATTACTATCTCAAGTGATTTAGAGCTGGTCTGATAAAATGTGGCAGTTCCAGCACCATACTCATTTGTGGCCTTCATCAAACGGAGTGCCATGCCTGAAGGTTTGACATAGTTGGGGTTAATTGTTTCGTCTGTTGTCAGTCCGCAGTTATCCAGATAAATTCTGACCGGTTTGTAAATCAGATCCACCAGTTCCTGAGTTGACTGAGCAAGGGTCGGAGTAAAGTCTGCATTATCACGAACAAGTCGTGCCATAGACTTAGCACATATACGTCCTTCCGCATGAGCGCCGGATGAAAACTTATGGCCGGAAGCCCCTACACCATCACCGGAACTAAACAGACCGTTAACTGTGGTCATACGGTTATATACTTTGCCTTTATAATCCCACTTGTATGCATCAGGCACCCAGTCAAAATTAGGTCCTGACACCCAGATACCGCAGCAGCCTGAATGTGATCCAAGCAGATAGGGCTCTGTAGGCATAATCTCGGAATTCTTCTTTTCAGGTTCGCAGTTCTGCGCACACCACAGATTTGCCTGTCCACAAGTCATGTCGAGAAAGTCTTCCCATGCCTCTGACTCAAGATGCTTTAGCTCTTTCTTGCTCATGGTGTCGCCGATAGCGGCAAGTGCAGTAACAGTATCCATCATGATAGGACCGCGGCCTTCTTTCATCTCAAACAGCATCAGGTGGTTACGCAGGCAGGTAGGTGTAATAGCAGCAGTTCCATATGGAGCATATCTTTCAAGCTCTGCCTTGGCGGCATCGCTTCCTGCAAAAGCTTCTCCAAGACCATTCAGAGCTTTGGCCTTGAACAGGAGGAACCATGCACCAACAGGTCCATAACCATCTTTAAAACGTGCCGGGGTGAAACGGTTTTCCATCATGGTAAGCTCTGCCCCAACCTTCATAGCCATGGTATATGTGGAACCTGCATTCCATACAGGATACCATGCACGGCCCATACCTTCACCAATAGAGCGTGGCTGATAAATGTTAACTGCGCCGCCGCATGCTACCATCATGGTTTTGCACTTAATAATATAGACTTTGTTTTCACGTACAGAAAAACCTACTGCGCCGGCAATACGGTTTTCTTCATTAGCATCAAGAAGAAGCTCAACTATAAAACAACGCTCAATAATATTTTCTTCACCAAGAGCCAGCTTGGCAGCTTCTGCAACGATTCTCTTGTAAGATTCGCCGTTAATCATGATCTGCCACTTACCTGTACGAACGGGTGTAGCACCGGACTTCAATGTTCCCATCTTCTGACCGGCTTTACCGTCCAGGTTCTTTCCATCTTCTGTTTTCTTCCACATCGGAAGACCCCATTCCTCAAACAGATGCACGGAATCATCAATATGGCAGCCGAGGTCAAAGATAAGGTCTTCACGAACTATACCCATAAGGTCGTTGCGTACCATACGGACATAGTCTTCCGGCTTATTGTCACCAATATATGTATTAATAGCTGAAAGGCCCTGTGCAACGGCCCCACTGCGCTCCATCGATGCTTTGTCGCAAAGCAGAACCGACCCATCTGTCCATTTTTTAACCTCGAAAGCAGCACCGGTGGCAGCCATACCGCCGCCTACGATCAGAATATCAACTTCTCGTTCATCTACTTCCGGATCCCTTACGGCCTTAATTTCACCCAAAGGTTTATCTGGTAATCCCATATTTTATCCTCCTTAAAAAATATATTTGTAAATTATTCATTTAATAGATCTTGACAAACTTCAGTCCGCTTAAGTCGCAGGAGTTGCGATTGTGTAACCATCAGCTTCTTCTGTGGAAAGCAGTTCGCTGTCAAGGTCTTTACCTTTGAGGTCCGGATAAGCATTGGCAGCCCCTTCAGCAGTAGTCCGGATAGGGAATTTAAAGCGTTTGACAAGACCATTTCTGAACTTGCAGGTCCACATAATATCCTCTGTACCGAGCATCGGCATAACACTGCTTCCAAGAGGAACAAAATCAGAGTAGCCTCTTACTTCGATTGCCTGCGTAGGACAAATCTTTACACAAGAAAAACATTCCCA
>JAYEFW010000026.1:0-5848 GCA_034658795.1 Thermodesulfobacteriota bacterium | reverse complement strand
GTAGGCGGTTTTGCAGTCACCTGGGCGGCATAATAAAATTTAAGCCGTTTTCCCCGAAAGAGTGAAGGTTCATTTTTTTTGATTGCCAGTTCCATTATCCTGTTTAATTGACCGGTTGTTATACGCGCTGCATACTGGTTGTAAACTTCATCAACATACTTAAATATCTTTGGAACTCTGAGGCCGGTAAGTGCGGAGATAGTAATGGCCGGGGCAAAACTTAAAAATTTTGACTCTATTCTTAATTGTTCATAATATCTTTTTGCGGTTTTACTGTCTTTTTCAACAAGATCCCATTTATTAAGCAGCATTATACAACTGCATTTTCTTTCAAAAGCATATCCTGCGATATTTATGTCCTGTTCGGTAATTCCCTCGTCCGCATCTATGACGATAAGGGCAACATCGCATCTGTCAAGGCTCCTTAAAGCTTTGATTATCGAAAACTTTTCAATTTTTTTTGATACTTTTCCTTTACGTCTGATGCCGGCTGTATCTATAAGAAGATATGACTTTCCGTTGATATTACAGACAGAGTCAATTGCATCACGAGTTGTTCCCGGAGTATCGCTTACAAGCAGGCGTTTTTCACCCAGAATGCGGTTTATGAGAGATGATTTGCCGACATTCGGTCTGCCCACGACAGCGAGCTTTATCATATCTTCTGTTTGCACTGAGTCGGATTTTGGAAATGCTAATATCAGATCGTCGAGAAAATCATTAATGCCATAGCGGTGTTCAGCAGAAACAGGATACAGTTTTTCTATGCCAAGGCTGTAAAAATCATAAAGATTTGTTTCCTGTTCAAGACCATCTATTTTATTAACAGCAAAAAAAACCGGTTTTTTTGTTGTACGGAGAATTTTGACAATATCTCTATCATAGGGTGATATCCCTGCTTTGCCATCAAGCAGAATAATTATAACATCGGCATCTTCTATGGCTTGGAGTACCTGAAAGCGGATTTCATTTGCAAAATCATCCTTATCATTACTTAAAAAACCTCCTGTATCAACCAGGGTGAAAGCAACATCATTCCAGGTTGCATCGCCGTAATTCCGGTCTCTTGTGACACCAGGGAAATCGTCGACAATGGCATCTCTCGATCTGGTAATACGGTTGAAAAAGGTGGATTTGCCGACATTTGGGCGGCCAACAATTGCAACAATAGGTTTCATGGTTTCACATACATTTCTTCACAAAAAATCGCTCAACTTAGGTTTTATTAAGGCTGTAATTTTGTTCGCCTTGTGCGCTTCAGCTTCAGGTGTGATACATTCAAAACATGAAAAACTCACGTATAAGATATCGTAAAGAAAGAACAGGCCCTGACTGAAAAGATCAGTAACAATTCAAAAAGCCCTTAATAAACAATGACAACATTTTACATGGTTCTTTCTTAACGATATCTAATACGCTCAAACAGTTTCCTGTTTTGAATGTATCACACCTGAAGCTTACGCTTATCCGGCAAATATTATAGTTGTTTTGTTTTAAAATTATATGATAAGCTACCCAATTATATCTTACAACAATAAAGATTGATGGAAATTAAAAAAGAACACAGTTATTATGATAATAATAATAGGCATTGAAACATCCTGTGATGAAACCGCGGCATCAATAGTTATTGACGGCTCTGAAATTTTATCTTCCGTAGTGTCTTCCCAGGTGGAGGTGCATCATAAATATGGCGGCGTTGTGCCTGAGCTTGCTTCAAGAAAACATATAGAAGACATTGTGCCGATTGTAAAGGAAGCTGTAAGCAAGGCTGGTATTAATTTTAAACAAATTAATGCATTGGCTGTAACCCAGGGCCCGGGGCTTATAGGCTCATTAATAGTAGGTTTTTCATTTGCGAAAGCTTTTGCTTATACACTTGGTATTCCATGGATAGGCGTAAACCATCTTGAGGGGCACATAAATTCTGTTTTTCTGGAATCAAATCCGCCGGCATTCCCTTTTGTATCACTCTTGGCTTCTGGCGGTCATACAAGCATTTATTATGTTAAATCTCATACAGAGACCGAACTTATGGGGCAGACAAGGGATGATGCTGCCGGCGAGGCTTTTGACAAAGTTTCAAAAGCAATCGGCCTGGGATATCCAGGCGGGATAGTTATAGACAGGCTGGCTAAAAAGGGAGACCCGTCGAAAATAGTTTTCCCCCGCTCATACCTTGATAAGTCCGGCTTTGACTTCAGCTTCAGCGGCATAAAAACTGCGGTAACCCGCTATATTCAGACACACGCTGATGAATATAGAAACCAGATTCCCGATATTCTTGCCGGGTTTCAGGAGTCGGTCGTTGATGTTCTTTCATATAAAGTTTTAAGCGCAGCAATGAAAAGGGGTTGTGATCAGATTTCTCTTGTAGGAGGCGTGGCAGCGAACAGCAGATTAAGAGAAAGGGTTATTAAGGATGCTGAACGGAAAGGAATTAAAGTCCATATCCCTTCTGTTGATCTCTGCGGCGATAATGCAGCCATGATTGCAGCTACAGGCTATCATTACTTAAAGGATGGAAAGTCTTCAGACATTAGTGATGATGTGTACTCAAGAATTAAGATTTAGGTAATAGTTTACCACGGATTTTCATGGAATTAGGGCTCGGCAAAAAATAACCTGGTAGAATTTGCGCCCGAATTTGCCGTAGATTTAATCAATCTGATCTGCCTGTGCGTGTCCGCACGCAGACAGGTTGAGCAAAACCTCAGGAATAGCGGTTTGCACCTTTGCCACCACTCCACACAGAAGAAGAAAGAAAGGCCAGAGAAAGGAAAATTGTTGCAAGATATGCCGGATGATCTCAAGGCGCTTTGGCGGCAAGTTCCCTCAAATTTAACTCAAATAGAAAACCACATTTAGTCTGAATCATTGGCTGCGTTTCCAATCATCACAGTAACCGACGTACGAGTTCTTCATAAAGTGGAAATTTGCGATCCGCTGACATCAGTTTCCCCTCATGGGCCAGTGCAGTCGCAATGATAATTCTGTCTTGTGGGTCACTGTGGTGTTCGGGAAGATCGACCGCCATACCGGCAATCTGCGGTGTAATGGGCAAGAGCATAATTCCAGACCCCTGCAACGCCTTTTCGAACCAAATGCTCCTGTCGCAAGGTAGCACAATGCGGCCATGACGTTCAAGCCAGGCAACTTCAAAACAACTGATTGCGGAAACCGCTACCGTATCAGCAGTCTCAATCAACTCTTTTCGATTAGCACCGAGCATAGCGGCGTCACTGTTAACCCACCAGAGCCATATGTGAGTGTCCAGGATAATCACTCGGGTAAATTCCAATCAGTCTTGGGGACACTGCTGATAATGTCGCCAAGGATGCGGGTTTTGCCAACAATATCCGGATGGGGGCTGCGACGTAGAGCTTGACCTCCATGCGCATCATCAATGACCAAGAAGATGATCTCCAGTTGTTTGTTGGGTAGAAGTTTCGGTACATGCTTCAGGGTACCGGACTGGTCTGTTTCAAGTATCAATCGTTCAGCATACATTGTTTTGCCCTCACATTAATATTAATAGGGGACGGCGCCGTCTAACTGCATTTTTCTAAAATATCCCAAACTGCCTCATATTTGTCAATCAATTCCTTCCAAAGCACAGCAGGAAAACTCTGTTTGAGAAGTTACAAACTATCCTGTTCTTTCTGTTAATCCTGGTCAAAAAATAAACGGTTACAATTCTTTAATTTATTTCTTTTTGAAATATTTTGTCGGTTTTCTATTTCTATGATTTTATCAGGTGTTTTTTTTGCAAGCGACAAGTTTGAAGATGTTTCACGGTCATTTGCCTGGTTCCCATGCTCCAGCGTGGGAGCTCCTATTCCAATATTAAAGCTCAATATCTCTTTGCCTTCCACTATGTGTTTTTGTGGAGTGCATAATTCACCCACTATCGTCTTAGGGCTCGCACAAAAATAACTTCACATTTTAAGCGCCGATGCATCCCGCCTGGCTGCGTTGCAAAAGCTCGGAATATCCCGATATTCCTGCGCTTTCGCGCCTTGCCGGACGGGCGCCTCAATGCTTAAATCGGGAAAAAAGGCAATCAAATCCCGAACAAAATTCTCAGCCATTGATTTTAGGGTTCTCTTATTTTCTTCGTCAGGTTCCTGCCATTTTGCCCATGCTCTAAAAAAAGCGCTTCGTCCCTTCTTATTCAGTAAACATCCATCCTGGTCATTTGTTGTAAAATGTTTCAAGTTGAGAGAACTATCAAGCAATGCAAGAACAAACAAGTCCACTTCCGGTCTCAACGGTTCGAGTATGTCCAGTACCAGGCTTTCCCTGCCTGACTGAGGAGTATGCAGAAATCCTAATGCCGAATCAAGCCCTCTTTGCAAGATAGCGCGTTGAACCTCTCCTCCTGTCATAACATAGCTGAGAGACAACAGAGCGTTAACGGGATCGCGCGGCGGCCGTCGGTTGCGGCCGTGGAAATTCCATTTTTCAGGCAGGATTTTGGTAAAACCTGTAAAATAGGCAGAAGCGGCCGCTCCTTCATGGCCCATGAGGCTGTTTCGGTTATCAGCTTTTTGAAATCCTTCGCGGCAGCTTTTGATCTGCGCACAAATTGACTCTAATTCCGGTTCACTATTTCCCAGTTTTTTTATCACAGATTCCTGGGCTTGCAGTTTTTTATCCAAAAGCCATTGACCAATTGACAGAGAACATTTATCGTCATGCGCCGCCATGTGTTGGGCTATCCTGGTCGTAATTGTCGCGGATAATCCAGCGCCCATGTGGGCAGACACTCCTCCCCCGCGTGATGGCAGCAGTACCGCCGGTATATTTTGGTCTGCCAGAGCCCTCCAGACATCACATGATACCATGGGGCTTCCTATCAGTATAACCCTTGCTATCATTCCCAGTGGAATTCTTTCTGGATGTCCACCAGGCCTGTCCACGCGGATTGATTTTGATTCCATGCGGACAACCAGCTCTTTGTGATCCAGAATTACCGTCAGGTCAGACATGTTTCTTTCCTCCCAGGATTCACAGACCCAATAAACGTTTCCATAAGCTCTTTTTTGGCTTTTTCCGCGTTTTGCTTTTGAAATTTTCTTCTTTTGTTCCAAAGTGCAAAACCGGAAAATCAGCCAGTGGGTTCGGGCCGTTTGTCCAGATCTTGCTGGGATGCATTATGGGATATGCTCTGAGATCATCTTTGCAAAGCACCATTATGGATGCAATGCGATCAAGGAGTTGATTTATGCGAAATTCGGTTCCTTGTACAAGAAAGAGAGATTTTTGAACAGCAAGTCCCTCACTTTTGAGCTTCCTGTGAATCTTTGATAAACGACTCGGATTTGCTATATCATATGCTATTAGATACCAACCCTTGCGTTTCATAATACCTCATCCGATATGCCAGAGCCTGCGGCCGATACTGTTTTTGCCAATTCCCCTGTAAAGTACGGGACGATGCGTCTCCAGCCAGACCATCAACAGCCGGTCAGTTTTTTTATCCAGGGGTTCGCTCAACTGCAGAAAAAGCTCTTCAGCCTGACGCATTTTCAGCCGGCATTCATGCACTGATTTCTGCCCGCCCAAACGCCATTCCTTGAGTATCTTGTAAATTTTTGCTCTGATTTTATTTTTGCTGATATCATAGGCCACAACAATGGGTCTTGGAATACTCATGCTCACCTCTTTTAATCCGCAGATTACGCAGATTTTCGCGAGTTATTGGGTTGAATTCCCCGAAGCATGTTGCGGGGTAGTTCATTTTGCAAATGCTTTCACTGCTCTGAGTTTCGGGAGTTTTCGTCCCAGGAATTGAACATTCGGACCGCATTGGACAGTGCGTGTTTTTTGCTCGTTCAGCATCAAT
>JAYEFW010000025.1:0-5888 GCA_034658795.1 Thermodesulfobacteriota bacterium | reverse complement strand
GCTGATTTCCATGTCTGATGTGTTCCGTGTTACAATAATAAAATCGTTTGCGATTCCTGTAGCCGCAATCATGCCATCAATTGCAGGCATGGCCTTGCCTGCTGATTCTGACCGAGCCTGGATTTTACCCCAAATGGTTGCTACCTGTAGATCAAAATTGATTATCCTGTTCTTGAACCTTTCTTTCAGGTCGCAATTCACCCATTTGTGCAGTTTTTCTTTCTTCCTACCTTCAGGAAGTTTTTCAATACCTTTATGAAGTTCTCCGATTGTTAAAACAGATATGAATAGATTGGTTTCAGTTGTTTTGGATATCCATTTAACAACTTGTTTGTTTGTATTTTTTTTAATTAATTCTGAAACAACACAAGTGTCTAACAGGTATTTCATAATTCTATATCTCGCGGTAGATCCTTATTTCTTTTTATGTCTAAATTAATTTTTGAAAGAGGAGAATTTTGAAAAAATTTCAACAAGCTGGTTTTTGGTTTTATTAATTTTTTGTATTCATCAATTGATAGAACAACAACAGCATCTTTGCCATGTTTGGTTACTACTTGCGGGCCATTATGTTGAGCTTTATCAACAAGGTTGCTGAATTTGTTTTTTGCATTCTGAAGTTGCCATGAATTTTCTATCATTTTCATCACCCCGCAGGATTATATTTTGTACGATTCTGGCTATCTTGTCTAGAAAATAATCTTTTTGTGGTTAAATGTCAATGATATTATTTTTAGAAGGGCTGTCTATAAGAGGCGAGCCTTGGGGACATCTATTGGAATATTGCTGGACAACTGATCTGGATTATTCTATAGAAATTCTACGCCAAGAAAAGCCCGTATAGATGCCTCTGGCGCGTTACATCATATAATAGTAAGGGGAATTGAACGTCGAAAACCCGCCTGCCTCGCAAGCTTTGCGAGCGGGCAGGTGATTGGTGAGTTCTGAATGGAGAAGGCATGAGAAAGTCCTCTATGAATAATAATATTAAAGTTGTCGCTTTTGATTGTGATGGAGTCATGTTTGATACTGTTAAGGCAAACACAGCCTATTATAATAATATTCTAAATCATTTCGGCAAACCCGATATGACTCCTGAACAGTTTGCTTACTCATACATGCATACAGCAGACGAGGCCATTGCCAAACTATTTGAAGACAAGAAAGGCTTTGAACAAGCACAAGTATTTCGCAAACATATGAGCTATATACCATTTTTAAAATATATGGAAATGGAACCGCACCTGAAGCCTTTGCTTAAAAGGCTCAGACCTGAATATAAGACAGCAGTTGCTACAAACCGGGCAGATACAATGAAAAGAGTGCTCATTGAACACGATCTCGAAGAATATTTTGATCTGGTAGTAAGTGCACTTGATGTGGGAAACCCCAAACCCAGCCCGGATCAGCTAATTAAAATACTGGATCATTTTAATATAGAACCCGGTCAATTAATTTATATAGGAGACTCAAAGCTGGACGAAATTGCAGCAAAAGCAGCAGGCATAGCTCTGATAGCATATAAAAACAGATCTCTTGACGCCAACCTTTATATTAATAGCCTGAAAGAGCTTGAAAATATCCTTTTGGGCCAACCATGATAATACCTTTACACCGTTTTTTCTCGTCGTCTCTTCACCTATTCAAGGGCTCCTGATTTAGTCAACATTGAGTATGATTGAAAATGAATTAAACAACACCCACGCAGTGTCTCCTTCCTTTAATCCGAGCCGCCGCCTGCTTTCCTCTGTGACCACTGAACATATTTCAGTGCCTTCCGGAAGCGATACTATGTATTCGGTGGTGATTTTACCACGAATGACATTGGATACCGTTCCTTTAAGCCGATTTTCAGCACTGCTCTCAGGTTCTGTATCGCCTTTGCTCAAAATGACCCAGGGTGCCTTTATTTCTGCTACAATAAAAAAATTTGGCTTTAGTTGCAAGCGTCTAAGACTTTCATTGGTGATCACAGTAAATAGTGAGTATCCGCCAATGGTCATCATCTCAACTTCAGTTTGAATATCGCCCTTTCGGATATGCATGATCTTGCATAAAAATGTATTTCTTGCACTTGTTTTTCTTCGGCTTTCTTTATCCACATAATATTGGGTTATCTGACGCATATCTTCGTTAGAAAATTTTAGAAGCGATCTTGTCAAGCCTGGGGTCGAAAGTCCGAGGATCTTCTGGACTACCATTGTTGGTATATTGCTCCGCAAGAGTTCAATAGACCTTGACCGCCTGATTGCATTTGGGTTGCCATAGTCTTTGGGAAACCCGCATTCTTGAGCTCGCTCGTAAAACTTCCGCCTTACATGTCCCGGGTCGATTTTAAAAAGAGAGGATAGGAATCCGGAAAATTTCGGATTGTTCAGGACTTCGTTAATTTCGTTTGTAAGATCTAACGGGATATGCACATCACGCAATTCCGGTTTGTCCTTACCTTCTGTTTGTCCGATTCGAACAAGATTATTCTTCACATCGATATCTTTTCGAACATTCAGGCTTAAAATCTCATTAAACCGTGCACCTGTATATCGTATCAACATAAAGATAAGAAAGATTCGTTTTCTTGAGATCCGTACATCGGTACGAATCGTTTTATTGATCCATTGCCGAAAGGATTTTTCAAGCTTATCAAGTTGTGCCGTGTCTAAGCACTTGGCGTTTTCCGGAATGGTTAAGATGCCCGCGGGGTTTAAACGGGTGAGTCTTCTCATAAGCAGGAGGTCTCTTATCAGGTTATCCTTCTTTTCCTCTTTGCTTTTTTTCATTACGTTTGCCCTTAGAATTTCATTATAATAACTCAACTATATTTATTCAATCAATATAATGCAATCATCTATTTCGTCCACGTTCCTTAGCGTAAAGAAAATAGTTGACAAGCATTAGAAAAATTTATTATTGTCAGTGACACGATTAAATATATAGTCGTGTCACTGAAAAGGAGGCTTCTTATGTATTTTCCAACTGCCGGCATAGAAGTTGCTTCTTGGGTGCCGCCGATAGTGGCTTTTGGCATCTCATTCTTTACATCAATGGGTGGGGTATCGGGCGCATTTCTCATTTTGCCGTTTCAGATGTCCTTTTTGGGCTTTACGAACCCCTCTGTAAGTTCCACTAATCACCTTTTTAACATTGTGGCTATTCCGAGCGGCGTGTACCGTTATATTCGGGAAGGTCGAATGGTCTGGCCGCTTGCATGGGTCGTTATCATCGGTACTCTTCCAGGGGTGTTTATCGGTGCTTTTGTCCGCGTTACCTATCTCCCAAATCCAAAACATTTTAAACTGTTTGCCGCCATGGTACTTCTCTACATCGGAACCCGCATGATTCGAGATCTTCTACGAAAACCACTTCCAGGTGCGGACAAGGCTTCAAGTGAAAAGCGGTTTCAGGAGCTTGTACGTCAATATCGAAAAAAAGAGGAGCGGGCTAAAAGCCTTAAGGGCAAGGCATTACCAGCAGTACGTATTACCCATTTTAATTTCAAACGGTTAGGGTATGAGTTCTATGGAGAAAGCTTTGATATCTCCATCTGGACAATTTTCACTTTGAGCTTTATTGTGGGCATCGTCGGAGGAGTATATGGCATTGGCGGGGGGTCCATTATCGCTCCTTTCTTTGTCTCATTTTGTGGCCTTCCCGTCTATACCGTGGCAGGAGCAGCGTTAATGGGGACATTTGTGACCTCCATTGCCGGGGTAATTTTTTTCCAGGCGATCGCTCCATTCTATCCTGATATGTCAGTAGCACCGGACTGGCTGCTTGGAATACTTTTCGGTCTTGGTGGCATGTGTGGTATGTATCTTGGGGCAAGGTGCCAAAAATATGTTTCTGCAAAAGTCATTAAATGGATGCTCGGCGGCATTATTGTCTTTACTGCCTTGAAATATATCCATGGCTTTTTTTCCTAACCACAGGGGGAGCAGATATGGCAGATATGGGACGTAGTTGACAAACTTGAATAAATCCTGTCGACTTTTTTCTACACCGCAATGATTTGCCATGTTAAATCGGCTATACCGTTTCCCAAAACGAAAATTTAACGGGGTGGAGATGCAGAGCAAAGCAAGGCATAAAATGGATTTTTTACGAAGCAGTTAAAATTTGATTTTTCTGATCTGGTTTTGAAATACACTTGCAACTTTTGGTATATGCTTCCAGTTTTTCATAAATCGCCTGCAATCACGTTTTAGTGATCTTTTTAAACTCCACCTGCAACTATGTTTACTCATGCCTTCTATATCAATAATATACAGCTTTTTACCGGCTACTATAAAGTTTGCAGCTTTAAAATCGCCATGGCTCATATTTGCGTCCGCGAGCAATTTAAGCATTTCTCCAAAGCTTATACTCAAAGCTTCTATGTTAATTTCTTTTGATTTATCAGAAGTAATCAGGCGGTAGAGATCTGTTCCATCAATATATTCTGATATGTAATATGAGGTTGACCGAAAAGGCCCCCATCGTCTTTCAAGAAAGGCTATGGGTTTTGGAGTTGGAATCCCCAGAAGTTCCAGCCTGTGAGCATTACGCCATGATGTCCATGCACGGGTATTGCGAAGACATCTCTTTAAGGCATGTATAAAATTTTTAATATTGTATCTTTTAATTACCAGAAGCTTGCCGTTTACTTCAGCCAGAGCAACTGTTGCGCTGTTCCCGTCTTTCAGCAGTCTGCTGGAATCAATTACTGAGTCCGGATCTGCAATTAATTTTTTCATTTCTCCGTAATAAAAATTACGCTCACAAACCATATAGCTGTTCCATGATTTATGGCACACAAAAGCAGTGCATTCGCGGAAGATTTTATGCAGATACTTTTTACTTCTGTTTTTTCTTTGAAAATTTACTTCTTTTAATAACTGGCTAAACAGGCCGCTGTCTGATGGCCATGATCTTTTTGCTGTGTATGCCTGAAAAGCAGCAAAAAACAAATGCTCTAACTTAGGATTGAGCTGAGCCAGAAATAACCCTAAATTATTCAGGCTCATTGCTTTTGACAGGGGTGTTCCTGTTTGGCCTGTATCAACGGTATCACCGTCAATTGTATAAATGTCATTGTCGGAGAGAAGAAAATTCCCTAAATGAAGATCTTTCTGTTTGAGGCCGGCCTCATGGTGTTCAGCTATTACAACTGCTATGCGTTTAAGCAATTCAATGCGCTTTTCATCAGTTTCAGCCATATCAAAAACTTCGTGGGGATTAAGGGCAGGTATAACTCTTTGAAAGACCAGAACCGGAGTGTCATCTTGCTGTAGATTGCCTTGAAGCAGAAGAGCCGGCGTTTTTATTCCGGCATTTTTTAAGGCATTTATTCCCTTTATCTCACGATCACTGTGCCGTCGGGCGCTTTTGGAGTTTAAAAATATTTTTACTGCAACCGGTTTATCGTTCCATTTGCCTATGCACACCAACCTTTTCCCTGGAATTATTCGTGCGATACTTTCACAAATAAGTTCAATAGAAGAACCATCTGATTTCAGAAGAAGCCTGAAGGGAACTTCTAAATTTCTTCCAGAGCGAAGATATTGTGTGTTAACAGTTTCCAAAAGTTTTATCCCTGTACAGTTCGTCTCGCATTAGAATTCAGCGCTCAACTCAGGTTTAATTATCAAGAGAATCATCCATAAGTATCTGTTCGGCGTTTAAATCCTTTAGGGCTTTATTGATGCGTTTTAGACCTTTTCTGATAGTGCTTTTCCTGGCGCCTAATTCCGGATGAAGCACCATGGTGGCGTGATTTAGATGAATGACGTATTTACTGAGGAATGCTGATTCAAGAAAAACCATTTTATAGCCATTGTCTTCCAGCTTCTTATGCATTACTTTGCCGGCGGTTTCTTTGCCATCAGAAAACGAAAGATTGTGTTTTCTTATTA
>JAYEFW010000024.1:0-5931 GCA_034658795.1 Thermodesulfobacteriota bacterium | reverse complement strand
TGCGTATAAGGTTTAAAATTCATATCCCTCTTTGTGTCTTCGTGTTTTTGTGGCTGAATTGTCAGCTTATATTTTTTGATGTGTAACTCGACCGAGAATGCCTGCCGGCCTGAATATAAGAATCAGTACAAGCAATCCAAAAGCAAAAACATCTTCATAATCACTTGAAATGTAACCTGTTGCAAAACTTTCTGTCAGCCCGAGAACAAGCGCGCCTAAAACAGCGCCTGGGATACTGCCTATTCCGCCAAGTACGGCAGCAGTAAATGCTTTTATTCCTGCGATAAAACCAATATAAAAATTTATCTGACCAACATGCGAGGCAATCAGGACTCCGCCCAGTGCAGCTAAAGCAGAACCGATTATAAATGTTATAGAAATTACACGGTTAACATTTACCCCAACAAGCATAGCCATCTTTCTGTCCTGGGCTGTTGCACGCATAGCCTTTCCCGTCCTGGTAAACTTGATCAGAAAAGTCAGCAAAATCATAGCCGTCGAGGTAGTAAGCAGAATGATTATCTCCGATGAACTGATAATATACCTGTACGGCTTTATAAATTCAAATTCAGGAATGAGGTTCGGGAAGGGAAGAAAATCCGATGTTTGAGCCAATAGCACGTAATTTTGAAGAAAAATTGACATGCCGATTGCGCTGATAAGGGGTGAAAGACGTGAAGCACTGCGAAGTGGCATATAAGCTATCTTTTCAACGGTATAGCCATAAGCCGAAGAATATATCACTGCCGCTAATGACGCCAGCACAATTACTGCAATCTCGTTAAAACCCAGCAGCGTCAGAACACTTGTAAAAATAAGGGCGGTAAATGCCCCTATCATATAAATTTCACCATGGGCAAAATTGATCAACTCAATAATACCGTACACCATGGTATAGCCCAAGGCAATAAGGGCATATATACTCCCTCGAGTCAGCCCTCCAAGAATAAGTTCAAAAAAATATTCCATTTAGATTACTTCGTAATGGTTTACGGTTGTCGGTTCACGGTTTACAGTTGTCGGTTTGCAGTTCACAGTTTTATGTTTTGATCAACCGCTAACTGTAAACCGTGAACCGTAAACTGTTACTTTACTTCAACATAAATTCCATTTTGTACCTGATACATACAGAACCCAACCCCGATTGCATCGCCACGTCCATCAAAACTAATAGCGGATCTGATACTTATAGCCCTGCTCAACCAGAAATAGCTGGCGGTTAACGGCAAAATTCTGTTCGTCTGTGCCTTTTGAGACAAGGGTGTAGAAACAAGAAGCTCGTTTTTTGGGTCGAAGGATGCGGCCTAAGCGCTGTGCCTCTTCCTGGCGTGATCCAAAGGCGCCGGAGACCTGTATCATCACGTTGGCATCAGGAAGATCTACTGCAAAGTTGGCTACCTTTGAGACAACCAGGACTTTGATCCGTCCTTTCCTGAAATCCGTATATATTTTTTTACGTTCCTCATGCTTTGTTTTGCCTGTGATAATCGGCAGGTTCAGTTTCTTGGCGATTTTTTCCACCTGCGCAATGTACTGGCCTATGACAAGGATGCTGTCATCTGAGTGATGACAGATCAGTTCTTCAACCAGCGTAAGTTTTCCGGAATTCTCAGCGGCAATGCGGAAGCGTTGCCTCTTTGAGGCATGGGCATACTCGAGTTCTTCCTTCGAAGGCAGTAAGAGTCTGTACTCTATGCAGATTGCCTCTGCAATAAAGCCTTTGCTTTCCAGGGTTTTCCATGGAACATCATATCGCTTCGGCCCGATCAGGGCAAATACATCGTCCTCCTTGCCGTCTTCCCGCACAAGGGTGGCTGTGAGTCCCAGCCGTCGTCTGGCCTGAATGGAAGTTGTTGCACGGAACACAGGAGCAGGAAGGAGGTGAACCTCGTCGTAAATGATCAGACCCCAGTCATGTTCTGTAAAAATATTTAGATTAAGAAGCGGATCTTCTTTTGTGCGACGATAGGTTAACATCTGGTAGGTAGTAATAGTTACCGGCTTTATCTCTTTTATAAGGCCGGTGAACTCGCCGATTTCCTCATTGTCCAATGTCGTCTTGGAAAGCAATTCCTCACGCCATTGATGTACAGATACGTTATTGGTTGTAATGATGAGGGAATGGCTGCCTACCTTGTTCATAACCCCCAACCCGATAATGGTTTTTCCGGAACCACATGCAAGGACAATGATACCGCTACCGCCGGAGGCACTGCCAGCCTGATAAAAGGCGTCAATCGCCTCTTTTTGATAGTTACGGAGGTCAAAGGCGTGACCGTCCGAATCAATATTGCGTAAACTTAAGTCAATCGGAGCGCCTGGCACGTATCCGCAGGTATCCTTGACCGGATAACCTATTTTTACAAGAGCATGCTTCAGATTTCCCCGTTCGCCGGCTGAGATTAAAAATCCGTCCTCTGTTTTTTTTAACCAGAATCGTTCCAGATCGTTATCCTGGCGGATTCGGTTAAGAATTATTGAATCAATGATTCTCAATCGCAAACTATTTTCAGACACCTTTTCAAGTATCAGACTGCCATAAGTCTCATACCATTCTCTGATATCAAAAAGTACATTGGAAGGTATTTCATAACGGGAATAGCCTATCAACCTGTTTATGATCTCATCCATGCCTGTTTCAAGGGTAGCGCTGTTCCACAAAGAGAGGGGTGTAACTCTGTATGTATGAATAAATTCCGGAGACTTGACCAATTCTGCAAAGCTGTTCAAAAAATCGCGGCATTCGACATACTGAGGGTGAGCTACTTCAACCATAATAGTGTGGTCGCTCTGAACAATAAGTGGTCCTGAATCGTTCACCAGTCAATATCCTTCATTTTGATAACATATTCTTTTTTAAGGGTTTTTAATGCTGAGTTGATCTCTTTCTGCTTTTCTCCTGAATAGCTGATAGTTTTATTGTTCCGGTTCATTTCAATATCGCATCTTTCCTGGATCAGAGCCTTGCTGCATTTTTCAAACACCATCTTATCCGGAAAATAAAGCGTAATAACAGTTTTGCGCTTTAAAGTGACGGTTTTTTTCTTCTTGCGCTTTGCGAGCATATCCGACTTTTTGGGAAACCTGGACTTGACGCCATCAGGAAGCAGTCTGAATGCCTTGTCAGAATGTTTTACAAGCATTGGAACCAGTTTTGCTTCTTCCAGTCTGCCAAAAAGATTCTTCGGATCTTTAACGATTCTAAGCGCAGGACTAATGTTTTTTACAGTAAAATTTTTTACCATATCAAAGTTCGGGTTTCCCTCCAACAACCCAAACCCGTGATACAGAGTAAAAACCTCTGAGTGGCCAACCCATTCTTCGAGTTCGGTCAGAACATTTTGCGGAACGTTTGAGTCAGAGAGGTTCCGGAGTATAGCAATCACATCCAATGACTCATCATTTGCCAACCGGGCAGTTACCTTCCTTTTATTCAGTTTCAGGATGGTAACCGTATTTTCGGAAATGGTATCTGTGAGAGAATTCAGTCCAGCCAGGATCCCGGCCGGATAAAACTCCGATTCCACATGAATCTCAAAATTTGGTTGAACCGTAACCTTTGGCTCAGGAATATTTCCCTCCATGAAACGGAGTAGAGATTCATTCACTTTGAATGCCTTGAGAGCGTTTAAAGACGGATTCCGTTCTTTGTATTCGGATTTTCCATAGGCCAAATCCACATAACCCAGCGCAAGGGGAATGCCCTCCAAAAAACGTTCCACATATCGTCCTTCAACCCTTTCAAAGGCATTGGAATCTTTGACTGTGATCTTGATATCATGATACTGGCCATCTTTTCTTTCATTAAAATTACCATAACGGCCGTTAATCCGGTCTGACTTATACCTGTAACTCGGTTTCTCAGGGATAAGGAAAAATGGATGTTCGGCCTTGAGATACCTGACAAAAGATGCAGTACTATACCAGACCCCGCTTTGACAACGCTTCATGATCTTTAACAGGAAATTTCTTGTCCCTGCAAAGTTTAAAGATGGGAGCACGCCGGTAGCACAGCCACTGGAGCTGAAGGTATCAAGGGTTCCCATAACTCCGGTCTGAAAAAATTCATTAGAGCAAGCTTTATATTTGTCAACCAGACTCTTAAGTAACAGGTTTTCCTGGTCTTGAAGGGTCATATTTAGAAAACTATTGTATTTACGCTCAGCTATTTCAATGTAATTGTCAGGATAGGATGGCTCTGAACTGCTATACCCCAAATACTCCCCTTCAGTATCATAAGAGACAAATCCGAGCTTCAAAGCTGTATTGTCAATATAATTGAGCCATATGCTGTATCCGTATTCTTCCACTTCTTCAGGGGCTAAAGGATCGCTTATCAGCCTGGCAAGCCTTCTTGCATCCATTTTGGGCAGACCGTTTCCCCTGGTTGAACGCTTGACATCCCGGTTCCCGACATAATCCATAAAAAGATGCAGGTCTTTTCGCAGGTCACAGTGGTTTGCAAATACCTTCAGTCCATTAACATCAATCTGTTTTAAATTCATTTCACTCATTTTGCCTCTATGGCTTTGACAACATATCCGGATTTGTTTACCATCGCTTCCATTTTTTTTGTCAGATCGTTTGGAAAGGCAATAAAATTGTCCGGCAAAAAAACAACCTTGCCGGAATCTGCAAATGCCTTCTGGATTGCTACTTTAAGACTAAGGTCTCTTACCCTGGCCACCAAAAGGTTTTGATGCACAACCTGTTTTCCCCACCGCCGCTCTATTATAGAGATAGCGCCGGCAAATGCAGATGCATTCTTCCTGAGCCATGAAGTCAGTGGGTCATGGTCAATATTCATAACAATTCTGCCTATTTTGACAGAGTTGGGGAATGCTGTCAATTGCGAGCCGGCCACGCGGAAATTCGACATCCAGGCCAGAAATTCCAGACTTTCATAAGGAATGGTTGAAATATCCACTATTACGGTGCCGTCATTGGTTTTTTTCAAGAACCGGCCTGGATCCATTTGGGCTCCAGCATCAGTATGATCTTTCGGTAGAGCGTAATATGTTTTTTCGGCAATCGTTTGTTTGGCCAAACACCCCTGTTTCCAGCCGGCATTGCAAACCTTTCGGGGATCGGGTGGGTCTATGCCATAACAAAAAATCTTCAAAAATGATGAGAGTTCATCAGGCAGTATCCATTCACCAGGACTGAGCAGAGAAAGGGCATAGGCTACAGCTTTGGTTGGAGATACAGAACCTTGCCCGGCTTTTTTAGGGCTTTCCTCTTTTTTTAAGGCCAAATCCCAAATAGCTCTTTGCCATTCCACGAGGTATTCGGCACGGAACTCCTTGCCACCCATACGCAATTCCCCATCCTTAATGCACAGGCTGTGCTTTGCTCCATTTGCTTCGAATACATATGCATGGCGGTCTAATATTTCCATCAATTTGTTCCTGACAACGGTCTGGTTGAAATTACCAGGGCCTGGAATGCTTTTGGCCGGACCAAAGGGAAGAGGAAGGAATGGATGAAATTCTTCTGGAAATCTGAATCGCAGTCTTTCCAGCTTTGTATTCTTTTCCCAGGTTTCATGCTTTTCGGCAAAGAGAATTACTCCCCGGCGAATAAGAGATGTTTTTACCTGCTTAAAAATATCCTTATATTTTTGATTAAAGGTTCCAAAACGCCATTTGCGGCTATTTTCAGTGCCATAGATGCGATCAAAAAATGCCGCATCCACGGTTGCAGAGGTCAATTTCATCAGATGAAGCAGAATAACCTCATCCCTTGTCAGGCTGCCGATGGCGTTTGCTACCCCTGTTTCAGACAAAAAAAAGCCTTCAAGAAGGTTTCGGGAATTAGCCTCCCTCGAAGTAAAACCACGGCTTTTACACAGAGCTTTAATGTCCACAGCGGTCAGCTCAAGATGGCACATTTTGTTTACCATTTCTGTTGTATCCAATTTTACAGCTTCCT
>JAYEFW010000023.1:0-5948 GCA_034658795.1 Thermodesulfobacteriota bacterium | reverse complement strand
CAGAGGCTGTGGAATCGGTTGCGGGAATATTATGTCACAGGCGGAATGCCGCAGGTTGTTTCAACCTATTTGACTTATAATAGGGATGATCTTTTTGAAGCAATGAAAAGGGCAAGGGATGTTCAGGAAAAGCTGGTTGAGAGCTACAATAACGACTTTGCGAAGCATTCAGGCAAGATCAATTCAATACATATTGTGTCTGTATTCGAGAATGTACCTGTGCAGCTTTCTGCAAATATTGACGGGTCAGTCAAAAAATACAGATTTAAAGGGGTAATCCCCAGGAAAAAAGGTTATGCGGAACTGCAGGGTCCCATTGCCTGGCTGGAAAAGTCCGGGCTAATTCTAAAAGTTAAGGTATGCAAAAGGGCTGAGATACCCCTGGAATCCTTTTGCAGAGAAAACATGTTCAAGCTGTTTTTATTTGATATTGGTCTCCTCGGGTGTATGCTGGATCTACCGGTTAGCCTCATCCACTCACAAGATTACGGCATTGCAAAAGGGTATCTATCAGAGAATTTTGTTGCCCAGGAATTTGCTGCTTCAGGTGTTTCAAGGCTGTACTCATGGACGGAGGGGACTTCTGAAATTGAGTTCATAAGGGTTATTGACGATGCCCTTGTACCAGTAGAGGTTAAATCCGGGACCCGAACACATGCAAAAAGCCTGCGGCAATATATCTTGAAGTATTCACCGAAAAGGGCCGTCAAGATATCCGGAAAACCGCTGAGCAGGATCAGGAACCAGGTTATTCAAAACTATCCGCTCTATCTCGCTGCAAAGATATGATCGGCGCAGTCTCCGGCGTGATTTAAAAGGTTTACTGGATAAAGAACCTGTCCCCGTTCCTAAGAGGAGTTTTTTGATAATTCAGTGTAATTTAAGTGAAAATCCGTGGCGATGGCGAAGTATTTTAAAAATTAAGACATTATGATAAATTCCGATATCATTGTTTCAGCAGCAGTAGAAGAGGAGCTTTCAAAACTTATTGATCGCATTGAAAGTCCGGTTTTTTCAATTGTGGGCGGCAGAAGAATTACCAGTGGATACATTGAAGGAAAGCCTGTCCGGGTTTTGATAACAGGGCCTGGAACTGTTAATGCCGTCCAGTCCTTAACCGCAGCCATTGAAAATGCAAGACCGTCCCTGATAATTCAAACAGGATGTGCAGGAGCATTCAGAGGGTCAGGTCTGAATATAGGAGATATTGGAATTGCAACAGAAGAAATAGATATCCAGCTTGGCATAGAGGCGGTAAATGGTAGTCTGCCTTTAAATGAACTGCCGTTTTCAATAATCAAGAGCAGTAATATTGATATTAAAAATCGTTATCCTCTTGATATTGAGCTTGTAAATCAGGCATCAGAAACTTTAAGAAAGATTTTTGAAGGAAAGAGCGTTCAGGTAGTAAAAGGATCATTTGTAACTGTTTCAACAATAACCGCTACAGATAGCAGGGCAAAGGATATTTATAAACATTACAGCCCATGCATGGAAGGAATGGAAGGGGCAGGGGCCGCACATCTGGCAATACATTACGACATTCCTTTTCTGGAAATACGATCAGCAAGCAATTTTGTTGGAAAACGAGACAGGAGTTCATGGAATCTGCCGCTTGCATTTGAAAGGGGAGCTTTGGCTGTTTTAAATTTAATTCGTCATATTGAAATATAAAACTATTTAGTAACCGTTCACGGAACGTCGAAATTGGAAATTTGGTCTTCATGCTTTTGTACTGTTCTTCCCAATTTCCAATTTCAAGTTTCAAGCCGTGAACGGCTATATTTTTGGCAACCCTATAGCTTTATGTTTTTAGAAGTCCTTTTACATCTTCTATTGCCATATAAAAAGAGGGTACCAGGATCAGGGTAATTAGGGTGGCAAACACGACGCCAAACCCTAGAGACAGGGCCATAGGGATTAGAAACCTTGCCTGGCGTGAGGTTTCGAAAATCATGGGCGCGAGCCCGCCGAATGTGGTTAATGTGGTCAGAATGATTGGTCGAAAACGGTGTAAACCGGAGGCTTGTATGGCTTCCAGAGGGGCCATGCCGGCCTGGCGCCTGCGGTTGGCAAAGTCGATCAGCACCAGGGCGTCGTTTACCACTACACCGGACAGGGCCACAACGCCAAACATGCTCAAAATACTCAGGCTGTATCCCATGATCAGGTGGCCGATAAGTGCGCCCACGATACCAAAAGGTATTGCGATCATGATAATTAAAGGTTGTATGTAGCTGTTTAATGGGACCGCCAGCATGGCGTAGATAACTATCATAGCCATGAGAAGTCCTCTGAAAAGGCTTTGCATGCTCTCTTTCTGATCAGCCTGCCGGCCCTCGAAACTGTAAGCCAGTCCCGGATATTTTTGCTGAAGTTCCGGAAGGATTTCTGCCTCGACCGAACTAAGTATTTGTTCGGCCTGGCTCCTGGGAGATACATCGGCTGTTACAGTTACTATCCTTTGGCCGTTTCGGCGGTTGATGTCAGTATAGGATCTGCCCCGGCTGATATATACCGCATCCCGAAGGAGAATTTCAGTCCCTTTTGGTGTTTGCAGAACCATTTCTTCCAGATTGTATTCGGAGATACGCTCCTGTCTGGGAAGCCTTACCAGAACTTTAACTTCATTTCGACCCCGCTGCTGCCGGAGAACTTCGGCGCCGTGAAACGCATGACGGACATGCCTGGCCACTTCGCGGGCTTCCAGGCCAAGGCTTCGAGCCTCGGGCTTTATTTTAAAATCAATCTGCTGCTTGCCAGGTGAGAATCCATCATCAATGTCTTTTGTATTTGGATAAAAACTCAGGGCTTTGGCCATATCTGCGCTGGCTCTTTCAAGAAGATCCATTTTCTGGTGACTGAGTTCTACGGACATGGCTGCCCCTTTTCCAGGACCGCCGGCATCGGATTCAAATTTGATATATTCCAGTCCTGGAATAACGCCCACCTGCTCCCTCCATCGTCTGGTAACATCAGCCGTGGAAAGGGGACGAACATCAGGGGGGGTGAGATAGGCGCGTATTTCTATCGTGTTATCATGAATGCTGGAAAAAATGCCTTCCACCAGCTCTTTATCGCCATTTTTTGAAGTTACCTCCTGGGCTGCCTGTATCAGTTTTTTTTCAACCTGCCGGGCTTTTTCAAAGGCTGCGCCAAAAGGAAGAACTGCGGTCACCTTTGCGTAATCGGATTCGATTTTTGGAAAAAGTTCAAAACCCATGCGCCCGCTTTTAATATAGCCGATGGTTACAAGAATTATTGCGATTCCTGTTGCCATAGTCAAATAGCGCCATTGAATGGTTGCTTTTAGAAAGGGCCCGTAACGCTGGTTGACAAATTTCAGAAAAGCACGTCCAAAACTCTGTTGCGCATGAAATATCCAGCCAAACAACCCTGATGGAGCATCTGTTCGTTTGCGTCCTATGTGGGCCGGAAGGATGAAAAAACTTTCAATAAGAGAGATGGCAAAAACGCTGATAACCACCATAGGAATCTGCTTAAATATTTTACCCATAAACCCGGGCACAAAAAACATGGGAACGAAAGCCACCATGTTGGTAAGGATTGCAAAGGTAATTGGCATGGCAATTTCTCCGGCACCTGTAACTGCCGCCTTAGGCCAGGTCTTTCCGCGCTGCTGGTGATAGTAGATATTTTCACCCACGATAATGGCATCATCAACAACAATCCCAAGGGTAACTATAAAGGCAAACATGGAGATCATGTTGATGCTTACATAGGATATGTTTAAAAGGAAAAGGGAGCCCAGAAAAGATACCGGTATTCCAAGACTAACCCAAAAAGCAAGGCGGGGTTCTAAAAAAAGAGCCAGCAGTATAAATACCAGGGCAAGTCCAATTAAGCCGTTTTTCATTAAAAGTCCCAGCCGCTGACGATAAACATTCGAGCGGTCATTTCTAAGGTCAACACGAAGTCCCTGTGGAAGAGACACATTGACCTCTTTCACTACTTGTCTTGCCGCGTCGGAGACAGATATGGGTGTCTGGTCTCCTACCCTGTAAACATCGAGCATCACAGCCGGCTTTCCGTTATAACTTGAGGATACTGTGGTTTCCTCAAAGCCGTCTTTGATTATGGCGATATCATCAAGCAAAATCTGTGAGCCGTCACTTGCCGTAATAATGGGAATTTGGGCGAATTCCGGGCCGAAATCTCTTCGTTCCTTCATGCGAACCAGAATATCGCCGGATGGTGTTCTGATTGCGCCGCCAGGAAGCTCTACTGAAGCTCTCCTTATGCGCTGGGCTACATCATCGAGAGTGAGCGAATATGAGCGAAGGGTATTCTGGGGGATTTCTACGTCGATTTCATGGTTTCTTGCGGAGATGACTTCTACCTGGGTGATATCCTGCTCCTGAAGAAGCCGGTCCCGGATATACTCTGCGTATTCTCGAAGAACCCATTCGCTTTGATCCCCGTAAAGAGCCAGGGAGACTACGTATCGCTTTCTGGAGATGATAGCTATCGTAGGTTCTTCAATATCTTCGGGAAAGGATACTATACGGTCCATTTCGTTCCGGATATCCTGGGCGAGCTTTTGAAGGTTTTCGCCCTCAATCATATCGACAGTAACTGTGCCAAAACCTTCGCGGGCCGTGGAGCGTACCTCATCGGCCCCCTCAAGTCCCACCACCGCTTCTTCGATAGCAAGCAAAATGCCCTGTTCAACTTCCTGGGGGCTTGCCCCAGGGTATGGTACCGTAATCCTGACCATGTCCATATCAAAATAAGGAAACACTTCCTTTTTGATATTGTAAGCCAGGACTATCCCGCCGATAAGCAGAACCAGCATGAGAAGGTTTGCGGCCACAGAGTGACCCGCCATCCATGCGATGGGGCCTTTGGGGGTATGTTTATTATTTAAATCCATTTTAACTATTCTACCTGCACCGGCATGCCGTCTATGGGTGCAGGAAGATCAGATATTATCAGGCGGTCACCGGGTTTTATGGCATTATCGATAAGTACCACGCCGGCATCTCTATAAACAGGGTGAACTTCTTTAATTTCAAGAGTTGAATTTTCGCCGGCGATCCATATAAAAGAATTATCCCTGAAGGCTGTTCGGGGAATTTTATAAACGTTTTCCAGTTTTTTCCCTTTGATTTCAACATGCACATAATCGTCAATCAAGAGCGGCGGCTTGTCATTTTTTGAATTTTTTAATCCCAAAGGATCTTCAACCTCGATAAGAACTCTGGCCATGCGTCCTTCGGGCGAAAGATCTCCCATAAGTCGTATGACGGTTCCGGTGCGTTCGCAGCCCTGGGCATAGATTATACGGGCTCTGGTTGCCGGATCACCCTGGCTTCGGGGTATCTGAATCCAGCTTAATCTGTCCACTGGTACTGATGTCTGAATCCAGTAGGAATCGCTGCCGACCAGTTCAGCCAGCCGTTCCTGCGGAGTTACCTGTGAGCCGAGGTTTACCAGTCTGGATCTGACCATAGCGTTGAAGGGCGCTTTAATTTTTGTGCGCGAAAGATCCAGATAAGCCTTTTCAAGCTCGGCTTTGGCTGCATTAAGCTCAGCTTTAGCTTTTTCAAGGTGTGGTTTTCGCAGGGCCAGCTCTACCTCTCTATCCTCGGCATCCTTGTCTCCATTGAGCAATTCCCACTCTCGCTTTGCCACCTCCTGTCTTCCAAGCTCCAGCTTCAGGGAATAACTTGCATCAGCCAGGGCTTTTTCTTTTTGTGTCAGGGCCAGTTTGTAATCCTCAGGGTCAATCTGAAGCACAAGAGAGCCGGCCTTCAGCAGACCACCTTCGATAAACTCAGGGTTAATATCTATTACTTCTCCGGTTACACGAGGTTTCAACTCAACTTCCCTTGCCGGTACGACTGTCCCCATGGCATTTAGTATTATTGTATGGTTTGCCGGAAAAAGTGGCTTCACCCGGACAACAGGAGCCAGTTTTACTGGAG
>JAYEFW010000022.1:0-5970 GCA_034658795.1 Thermodesulfobacteriota bacterium | reverse complement strand
GATTCAGCTTATAGAATGCGCCATCAGTATTAAGATCAATATGCTCCCATCTGCCCTCTGCATATCCGCCCCATTCAAAATCTCTGGGTTCAAACTCCTCAATGTCAAAACTGTAATCCTCTCCGGCACTAACAGCCGAAGAGGAAAAAAACAGGATAATAATAGAAAGGAAAAATAAAAGCCTGGGTAATGCCCGGTCACAATTGACTCTCATCTCAATTCATCGACCCTGGGCAGATAATTCAGAGTAAACACCTCATCTGCAAGTTTTTTCTTATTGATCCCGGCGTAAATCATTATGGATTTATATCCTTTATATAGAGGACTATCAGTCTCAAGAACCGATGGCCGTAAAAGATCATCGCCGAAGTCTTTAATATTTTTATAATAAAGGGTTTTGATCAACATACCGCTGGCAGCATAACATCCAATGGTAACAGGCACCATGGTTTTTTTATCCACCTCCATTTTCAAGCTGTCATAAGCGATTGATGATGTTTTAGCTTTGCAATTGAGAATATATTTATCCGCTGTTTCTTCAAGAATGACAGCATCATATTCTGCGCTGTAATCAAGACGCAATATGTCGGAATTGTTAAAAACACCTCCTACTACCGACTGAAGGCTCGTAATGCGCAACGGTTTTCCCACGCTGGGAATATAAAGCCACATATTGTCACCCAGCCGGAGGGTCGATCTTCCCTTTTCACTGGCAGGGGACAGAAACAGAGCGACCATCCTGTCCTGCCCTTTTTTTACCGTGTATAGAACGTACTCTTTTTTACTGCCGTCCGGTTCGATATTAATAAGCTTGCGGTACATTTCATAGGATTCAGGCTGAAGGTTACGATCCACCTGAAGCAGGATTTCATTGCCGTCAAGGGCTGCTGCCGTTCCTGTTATGAGTAAGCACAAAGAAACAACCAGCAGAAAGATGACATTGCTATTTATTTTGAATAATTGTTTGAACCACATCATAAGCAACTCCAATTTTTTTTGTATATTCAATCTGATACTCCCCCAAAGCCTGTTTCATTTTATGTCCGATATTACCAGCAATAATGAGCGTTGCTCCTTTTTTTGCAATGAGTGAAGCAGCGCTTTGGCCTGCGCCACCAGGTAGATCTTTTGATGGGTTCTCTACGGCCTCAAGAAAATTACCCTTGCCATCGAAAAAAAGGAAAAACGGGGATCGTGCGGCCTGTTGGCTTATGGCTGCTGTTTTTTCCGGGCCAGTGGCAGCCACGGCAATTTTCATTGAATCAGCATAGGCGCTTATGGTAAGACCAAAGAAAAACAACAAAATCGAATTGACAATAATGAATTGTATCCTTCTATTTATCATGGGTTCCTCCAGTTTTATACATGCCGTAAGGCGGTTATAGGGTCCATTCTTGCAGCCTTAAAAGCCGGTTGCAGGCTGGCTAATACCGAGATACCGATAACAATCAACCCAATGGTAATTACATCCCCCTGTCCGATGACAGGCGCTAACAACAGGTCGGATTGCCGCCCGAAGTTAAAGGTTATTTCAGCGGCATTTACGGCGGCAATGCTGATCAGGCTGATAATTGTTCCGACAACTGTTCCAAGCACGCCAAGCAGAAAGCCTTCGGTCACGAACAGGGCCATGATTTTGCCGGGCAATGTACCAATGGCGGAAATGGTGCCGATTTCATTGATCCGCTCGTACACAGCCATGATCATCACATTCATTATGCTGACCAGAACAATGGCCACAAGCATGACTTTAATGAAAAATGTCATGAGGTCAATCATTTGTGCGATATTGTAAAACGGTGTCAGCTTTTCCCATGTGTGCAATTCAAATACCGGCTTATCCTGCTTGTCTTTAATGGTAGCAAGCTCAGCCTTGAGCCTGGAAAAAACAGGGGGAAGATCATCCATGCTTTTAAGCCGGATCGCTATTTCACTGATTTCAACACCATCAATGCGCAGTAACTCCCTGGCATCATTTAGATGAATAACCCCATCCCGACCCCCGGGGCCGGAAATGCCTTCAAGTACACCACCAACAACGAAAGTCTTTCCATTGACTGAGCCGTCCTTGTTATTGGCCACAAGTACAATACTGTCACCCACCTTCACCTTCATGCCCTTTGCAATCAGTTCGGGAATGAGGATTTCGCCTTTTTGCAGCAAAACATCTTCCTTTTGTCCTTCAATGATACGGTCTTGAAGCAAGGGAACGGTTTTGACTTCTTGTTCAGGGATTACAGCATTGAGCCTGATGTTGGTGGTTTCGGTAAAATTGCTGAACATGGCACCAAGTTTGATACGCATGGAAAAGGATTCAACCGTATCCACATTGCTTAAAACATTTTTTACCTTTGCGACCTGTCGTTCATTCAGGTTACGATCTAGCGGCAGGTTGTCAATGGAGGCCAGATAGCCTCTGCGGTGGATTTGCAAATGGCCAAGCATGGAGTCTGTGATCTGGCCAACCATCATATCCTTAAAAGATCCTGTTACGGAAATAAAAAGCAATACCGCCACCACTCCCAGAGTGATCAGCGCAGATGTCAGTATTGTGCGCCGCTGATATCGGCGAAGATTTCGGGCCGCAATTTTAATAATATTAAACATGAGCCCCTCCGTTGTTCTTTTGTAGAAGCTTGCCGTCTTCAAGAGTAAAAATTATTTCTGCATTCCGCATGACCCTGGGGTCATGGGTGGAAAAAATAAAGGTGGTGTCTAATTCATCGCGCATCTTTTTCATGAGATTGATAATCCGGCTTGCCGTTTCCCCGTCTAAGTTTGCGGTCGGTTCATCAGCCAGCACCAGTTTGGCATTGGTTACCAGGGCACGGGCAACCGCTGTCCGCTGCTTCTGACCGCCCGATATCTGGCCTGGATATTTGTTAGCCTGATCCCCCATGCCAACGGCTTCGAGCAGATCGTTCACCTGCTTTTTGCGCTTTTGTTCAGGCCAGTTTTGCACCATGAGTAACGGATATTCCACGTTTTCAAAGACCGTCAACACCGGAATCAGGTTAAAGTCCTGGAACACAAAACCGATATGTTCGCCCCTGAAGCGTGCAGCCTGCTTACGGTTCAGACGGGCTATATTCTGGTCCGCAACATGTAAAGACCCGCCTGTAGGCGGATCGAGGCAGCCAATCATGTTGAGCAGTGTGCTTTTACCGCTGCCGGAGGGCCCGACAAATGAAACAAAAGATGCCTGCTCAATGCTGAAATTCACACCGCGAATGGCCTTAACTGTAATTTCACCGATCTGGTAAGTTTTTTCCAAATTGTCTGCAGTTACTAATGACATGATTTTTCCTTGCCTTGCCGGATATTTTGAAGTTGAATACAAAAAGTAAATATTTTATTTTATTGATTTTACTGATATACAGGCCAATATGCAAGAATAATATCTTACTAATTTTAAGAATTCCAGTGCAGGACAGTGATATCATGAAGTGGAAGAGCACTTGCTTACTGTTATTGTTTACTTTTTTATTTTATGGATGTTCTAAACCTGTAGTACAAAAGATGGAGATTACCGGCTACTGCGGATGCGGGAAATGCTGTGGATGGGAACGGGGAAGCTGGAAGTATTTGAAACTTAATTTCTGGAATCGATATGTAAGCGCCGGCAAACGCAAAGGGCAGCCATATACCGGCCGGACCGCCAGCGGTACAAAGCCGCATGAGCCTGTTCCGGGGCTTTTTTCTATTGATAGCTTAATTCATCCCTGGATGATTCCAATAAGAATTGTTTTCCCGTGGCTCTGGCTATCCAAAGATGGTACTATTGCAGCGGATACCCGATATTATCCTTTTGGTACCAGGTTATATATCCCGGGCTATGGGTATGGTGTGGTTGAAGACAGGGGAGGAGCTATAAAAGGCAAATATCGTCTTGATGCCTTTTTTAATTCTCACCAAAAAGCACTTAACTGGGGTAGAAAAAGAATTGATGTTCAAATAAGATAGCATGTCAATTCCCAGGAAATGTTTTTTTCCAATATTTATAGACTTTCAGATAATTAATTTCACAAGGCCAGAAGGAGGAAGGCGTATTAGTTATTTCGTCCCCGTTCCTTAGTTTAGAGCCATGCCAATGACCAGACCAACAGCAATTCCAAGGCCGACAAATATTGAACCAACTACGATTCCTACAGCAATATTTTTCTCTGCTAACTGTTTTGACGTATTAAACGGGGTCATCCTGTCAAACATTTTATAACCTATCATCATAAACACCAGGGTCAAAAAAGTTCCGGTTATTGCATAACCAAGGTTCAGTAATGTAATTGAGATTTCCATTAGTTTAACACTCCCTTTATTTTACCGATTTTATTATCGTCCAAAATCTTTCTTATCTTATCATACCTCGTTTGATTAAACGTAAGGGGTTTTTCCTGATTGAGTAAACAGTGCCAGGGCGGGCTTTTAGTGGTTTTTATAGAGATAATATGATTCCATAATTTTCTTCACATAATTTTCTGTTTCTTTTATATGAGGGATTCTTTTGTAGCGCGCAACTCTATTGGGGCCGGCATTATAAGCAGCCAGTGCAAGAGGCAGCTTGCCTTCAAAACGGATCATTAATTGTTTTAAATAAAGTGTGCCTCCCAGAATATTTTCTCGTGGATTAAATGGATTGGTGATTTTAAGAGCATCAAAATTTTCAGGCATTATCTGCATAAGTCCCATTGCCCCGGCTTTTGAAACAGCTTTAGGATTAAAATCCGACTCAATTTTTATGAGAGCTTTCAGCAGAGGGAAAGAAACGCCGTATTTTATTGATGCTTCAGATATGAAATGGTCATACTTGCTTGTTGAATATTTGTTTGTGACTCTTGAAGGGTTTTCACTTAGATAGAATTTATAATCTGATGATGTCGGCACATTGGTAAAATGAAGTACTCCATCACTGTCAATATACGTGTATATGTCAGCATGGCTGCATAATACACTGGTAAATATAAAAAGTGCTGCGCAGAATATTGTTATAAAGAAATATTTAATGCAACTGATGAACATTTCAAATAATTACCACTTTTTCTACTGCCCTGACGATTTCTTTAGGATCATCCATGATTTGCAGGATATCAAGATCATTATCAGATATCTTATGATGTTCAAGCAAGGTAGCCTTGATCCATTCCAACAGTCCTGACCAGTAACCAGATCCCACCAGTATAACAGGGAAGGGTTTAATGCGGTGTGTTTGAATAAGCGTAATAGCTTCAAAGAGTTCGTCCAGGGTGCCGAAACCGCCCGGCATAATAATATATGCAGTGGCATATTTCACAAACATAACCTTGCGGATGAAGAAATATTTGAACTCAAGCTTGATATTTGAATAGTCATTTGGTTTTTGCTCAAACGGAAGGACAATGTTCATTCCAACAGAGGTGCCTCCTGCTTTTAGAGCCCCTCTGTTTCCCGCTTCCATGACGCCCCCCCCTCCGCCAGTTATTACAGCAAAATTGCTTTTGACAAAAAGAGCCGCTATTTCTTCGGTTTTCTTATAGATTGGATCATCTTCTTTAATCCTGGCTGAACCGAAAATAGTCACCGCAGGGCCAATATCGTGAAGCCTTTCAATACCTTCAACGAATTCTCCCATAATTTTAAACAGACGCCATGCTTCGCCTATTTTAAAATCATCAATTATAAATTGTTTTTCCATTAATATTACGATGTTTTTTAAGGTTTATTGGTAAGCGTTCACGGAACATTGAAATTAGAAATTAGAAATTTGGCCTTCATGCTTTTGTACTGTTCTTCCCAATTTCTACTTTCTAATTTCAAGTTTCAAGCCATGAACTGTTACAATTTATTCTTATCAGCATCCAGCCGATACTTAGACCCCTCACGCCTTGCCATTAAATCCAATTATGACTTTACCTTTGTCCACAATAATAGGGACTTTGCGTCTCCCATCGGAATATTTCAACATAGTATCAAGCTTGCCGGCATCAGACAGCACAT
>JAYEFW010000021.1:0-5972 GCA_034658795.1 Thermodesulfobacteriota bacterium | reverse complement strand
GTTATTTCGTCCACGTTCCTAACCCCATTCAGGATGTAATTCATGAACGCCAATAACCTCAACAAGGTTTTCATCAAGCGTTATCGCTGCCTTTGAGAAAACCTTAACCGCCATTGTTGCTTTGGCCCTTTTTATACCTGTCTTGATTTGCAGCGGAGGCAATACCGGCACGCAGCCAGCCACCCTGGTCATAAGGGCCATAGCCACTGGGGACTTAAGTTTGAGGAAGTGGTTTAGTGTTGTGAAAAAAGAGCTGCTGGTCGGTCTTTTGTTGGGGCTTTTAGATACCACCGGTTTATTTGTCTATTTTCGATAGCAAAATGGTGGCTGAGGTTCTAATTACCCATAAATTATTGAGCATGTAATAAAAAATTAATACCGCCTTAATAACCCTGTAACATTAAGGTGGTTTAAGAAATTATATTAAAAATCAACAATCGAAAAAAGAGGAGGTAAGCTGTGAAAAAAATTGTGATTAAAAGCAGCCGGATAGAGCCTGATTTCAGTTTAATTGCATCGCTCAAAGCTTTGTTCCCTGAATGTGAGATACAGATTGTTTTCAAGGAAGTTGGGACTGTTGAGAAGCGTCTGGCAGGTGGGCGACCAGGCATATATTCAGAATGAGTCCACCCTGGAAATCACTACCAAGGGAATGCTTGAGGTGTTGGAACAGGTTTTATAACATAAATCATATTTCATTAGCGAGGAGAAAAAAATGAGTAATAAAAAAATTAATTTTACATTCAAAATTGCGGGTTTATTCGTCTTGTTGCTTTTATGCGGTATTTGTAATGTATATGCGGATAATTCCGGGAAAGCCAAATATGTTTTCTTTTTCATCGGTGATGGCATGGGCCTTCCGCAAATTCATGCAACTGAAGCGTATTTGGCCCAGTCTTTCCAGCCGGAC
This sequence comes from Thermodesulfobacteriota bacterium, assembly GCA_034658795.1. Classification (GTDB taxonomy): domain Bacteria; phylum Desulfobacterota; class Desulfobacteria; order Desulfobacterales; family ETH-SRB1; genus B13-G4. The sequence continues at coordinate 5,062 of JAYEFW010000021.1, read as the reverse complement.
AATCCAACCGGTGATTATAATGATCCTGAAAGCCACGGCACAGCAGGCACAGCAGGCGCAACCAGGCTGACTATGAGTCAGTTTCCCGTGGTAGGTTTGCAGACGACCTATGCGGATAACAGGTTCATAACCGGTTCTGCTGCTGCTTCCACCGCTTTGGCATGTGGTATGAAGACTACCATTAATACCATTGCCATGGATCCAATCAAGAGCAATACTTATACTACTATTGCCGAACTGGCCAAGAAAAAAGGCATGAAGGTAGGCATCGTTTCCAGTGTTTCCATTGATCATGCCACACCTGCATGTTTCTATGCCCATGAACCTGAACGCGGTCACTACTGGCATATAGCTGATCAGCTCTCCATAAGCGATTTCGATTATTTTGGCGGCGGCGGCATGAAAGGCCAGAGAAACAAATACTGGCCGGACGACGCAACAGACCCTGTTCAGCTTGCTATTGACAGAGGTTATACCGTTGTCAGGACAAAAGCGGAATTGCAGGCAATAGCGCCGGATGTCAAGACCTTTGCTTATGGCAATGATGTTTATACTCAAGATGCGGACCCAACAGACAAAAGCTACTCAATGCCATACGAGATAGACAGGGCTGCCGACAATCTGTCTCTCGCAGACTATACCGCCGAAGGTATACGATTGATGGATAATCCCAGAGGTTTTTTTATGATGATAGAAGGTGGAAAAATCGACTGGGCATGCCATGCCAACGACGCTATGGCCGCTATCCAGGATACAATCGCTTTTGATGACGCTGTCGCTGTAGCAGTTGATTTCATGAATGAGCATCCGAGCCAGACCCTTATCGTTGTGACCGGCGACCACGAATGCGGTGGTATGGCACTTGGTTTTGCCGGAACCAATTATGACACCTACTTCGAAGTTCTGAATGGCCAGACAATGTCCTATGAAAAGTTCAACTGGACTGAGTTGTCAGCGCATAAAAGTGGGTTCCAGGGCAAATGGCACAACTCTACTGACATGAATGAGGACATCAAGACCAGGATTGCAACTGCTTTTGGTCTGGTTTATAATGATTTGAACGATTATGAAAAAGAACTGATTGAGGCTGCCTATGATAAGACCATGAGCGGGGATACAGATACCGACACAGGCATCAATGAAGAGTTTCTTCTTTATGGTTACGATTATTACGAACCTTTTACTATAACCCTGACGCATATTCTAAACCGCAAAGCCGGTATCAGCTTCACCTCTTATGCTCATACCGCTGTGCCGGTTCCGGTTTATGCCGAGGGCTCCGGCGCCAGGATATTTAATGGCAACTATGATAACACTGACATAGCCAGGAAGTTTGCCAGCATTATGAAAGTAAATCTGAACAACTAAAACCTGGTAAGGAACGTGGACGAATTAACTTCCACAAGTAGGCGCATAGATTTGGGTCAGATTTGTTCGATCTCAGATCACAAAAGTTGATGGAATAGCAGGCTATTTTGATATTTTTGTGATTTGAGATCGGGCAAAGGTGGCCTGAAGCTGTGATGCATAGTTGGGGAAGTTATTTCGTCTACGTTCCTACAATACATTTGAATTTAAAGGGGTAAATGCCTGAAAAAGTCATTACCCCTTTTTTAACCTAAGTTGAGCAATTTTTTGCGAAGCCTTTATGCGCAAGAGATCGGCGCAGATCAAGTAAAAAATCGCTCAATTTAGGTTTAACCCTATTGGTTTTTAGAAATGAATTTATTGAGCAAAGACCTGGCAATAACATTATTTTTTCTAATAATTTGCTTGATCCTCTGGTTTGTTCCCACTAGTTTTGAAGGCGCTGCTTCTCCGAAGGCTATCCATGCGAAGGCCATTGTTGTTTCAATTGAGAATTCTGATTTACAACGGTTCGGCATTATTCAGGTAGGAACACAATTCCTGAAAGTAAAGCTGCTGAATGGTCCCCATAACGGTCAAACAATAAAAGCCGTTAATCAGCTTATGGGGAAAATGGAACTCGATGAAATATATCGGGAAAATGAAAAAGTACTAATCGAATACAGGTATAATAAAGCAGATACTACTGGTTATACAAGAGGACATTATCGGCTGGGTCTGGAATTAATATTGATAATTCTCTTTACATCTTTTCTTGTTCTTATTGCCGGCTGGACAGGCATTAAAGCTTTGCTTTCCTTTATTTTTGCGGGCCTGATGATATGGAAGGTAATGATACCGATGTTTCTCAAAGGAACAAATCCATTGCCTGTAGCGATTTTAACAGTGGCGGCATTAACGGCATCAGTCAGCTTACTGGTGGGAGGGCTGACCCGCAAAGGAATAGTAGCCCTTATCGGTTCTTTTTCCGGACTGTTATTAGCATGCATTCTGGCAAATGTATTTTCTTCGGGTTTTAAAATTCATGGCGCGGTCAAGCCTTATAGCGAAACCCTGCTATATTCAGGATTTCCCAACCTTGATCTGACAAAAATATTTATTTGTGGTGTATTCATTGCTTGTTCAGGGGCTGTTATGGACATTGCCATGGACATTGCCGCCTCAATGCAGGAGATCATTGAGAAAAAGCCCGATATTAATGTTCGGGAGCATATTTTATCCGGCCTGCGTGTTGGCCGGGCAGTAGTCGGAACAATGACAACAACATTATTGCTGGCGTACTCAGGAGGATATACTACTATGTTGATGTATTATATGGCTCAGGGCATACCTCTATGCCAGTTTTTCAATCTCAATACAGTTGCCGCTGAAGTGCTGAATATACTGGTTGGAAGTTTTGGGCTTATAATGGTCGCTCCATTTAGTGCATTTGCCGGCGGTATTATATTTAATTTTCGCAAGAAAGCAGGGAATACGGTATCAAAGCCTGAATAGGAATCTTTATGAAATTTAAAATACCCTTACACGGCAATAAAAAATTGCAGGTTCTGGTGAATCGAATCAATGCAGATCAAGAATTATTTCAACTTTGGAAATGCGCGAATGTCAATGCTGTGGATCGTTCAGGCATTAGTGATCATGGCGAGGTGCATGTTCGTATTGTGGCCAATGCCGCGCTGCGCATTATCCGATTGTTAGTAAAAGGTGGTGTTGAGCCAGGTGTAGTTGCACATCATGGATTGACCAGCGAAGATGCAGAGTTGATTGTGGTACTGGCAGCCTGCCTGCACGATACGGGAATTTCAGTGCATCGAAATTATCATGAAAGATATAGTTTGTTTATAGGTTTTCGCAAAGCACGTGAGTTGCTGGAAGGGATCTACGATGAACCGGATTTGACGACGATGGTATCCGAAACCTTGCATGCCATTGTTGCTCATGACGCAGACGAGGAATGCCTTACTGTCGAAGCCGGTGCCCTGAAAATAGCCGACGCAACAGATATGACCCTGGGCCGTTCCCGGATTCCATTTGAAGCAGGAAAAGTAAATATCCATTCTGTGTCTGCGCAGGCCGTGGATGGTATAAATATTATAAAGGGGAGGGAAAAACCAGTATGCATTGAAATTAAACTGGCTAATTCTGCCGGGATTTTTCAAGTTGATGAATTGTTGAAGAACAAGTTGAAAAATTCCTCCCTGACACCTTTCGTGGAAGTGACAGCCAGGATTGAAGGGGAAGTAGAGCGCCGGTTGTTTGAATCATATACGATATAGATCAAGATGGAAGGTTAAAGGTGGAAGGGGTCAGAAGAGCATGATTGCCGTACTTTAGCGGAAACAACTGATTCTTACACCAAACATGGCTTCAAAGTGCGTTTTTTTCTAACTATTGCTGATAATTTTGACAAAAATGAAACTTGACCCTGCCGTCGTGAGCACTCTGCTTATCACTACCATTTTAGATACCACCGGTTTATTGGTTTATTTTTCGATAGCAAAATGGTGGCTGAGGTTCTAATTATCCACAAGATATTGAGCATATAACAAAAAAATAACTCTGCCCTAATAATCCTGTAACATTGAAGTGGTTTGAACTTGAGCTTAAAAAGTGGCGCTAAAAATCAACAATCAGAAATTTGAAAACTCATTATAAGATTACCTGAGACAGCGAGCGCTTAAATTTAAGAACGGCTGCCTGATGTTTCATTGCGGATATTCCATTAAAGATAAGACAAACAAAAGAGGACAAACGAGTTATGAAATATCATATAGTAAAGGACGACGATTTTTTTATTGTAAAAATCTCAGGTCAACCCAAACAGAATGAGGCCCTTCAGGTCAAAAGTATCCTTTCCTCTTATCTCAAGGAAAGAGGCATAAGGGTAATTATGGATTTCAAGGAGTTAGAGAAGTTTGAACCAATCACCCTTCTGGGAGTTTTAAACGGCATGAGAAAGGAAATTGACCTTCTCGGAGGATGCTTAAAGCTATGTTCCTTGAAGCTGGAGATACTAAACTATTTTAAGGAAAATCGCATGGATCAGTTTTTTAAGATTTATGAGGATGAAGAAGGCGCAAAAAAGAGTGAATGGAGAAATTATGGTAAAAGATAACCTGATAATAGAATTGCAGCCCAACATTTTCCGGCTCAAGGGAGAGGATACCAGCAGCCACAGCTACCTGATCAGGGGAGATTATAAGAATGTTCTCATTGATTCAGGAGTGGATAAAAATTTCTCAAAATTGCAAAAATCCTTGCTTACACTGGGACTCAAGATCAGAGATATAGATATAGTAATCAATACCCACGAACATTTTGACCATATTGGAGCCAATCGTTATTTTCAGGATTATTCCCTGATTGCTGCCCATCGCTTTGCTGCTACCAAGATTACCGTTGAAGATAGATACGTTACCATGTATAAATCCGGCGATCTCAACGAGCCATCTCTTAAAGTTCATCTCTGGCTGGAAAACAGATTTCGATTTGATCTCGGGAACTACATCCTGGAAGTAGTGCATACACCCGGGCATACTTCCGGTTCAATTTGCATTTATGAATTTACCCGAAAGATCCTTTTTACAGGGGATACTCTATTTGCCGGAGGCACACTTTCCTATATTGGCGAGTCTGGAAGTGTTGGCGATTATATCAATTCAATCAATCTGTTGGAGACAAGAAAAATAAACGA
>JAYEFW010000020.1:0-6017 GCA_034658795.1 Thermodesulfobacteriota bacterium | reverse complement strand
ACCACGCTTACCGAAAGGATGCTCTTTTACACCAAACGCATACATGCAATACATGATGTGAAAGGGAAAGATGGTATCGGCGCAACAATGGATTCCATGGAGCTTGAAAAGGAGCGCGGTATAACTATAGCTTCAGCGGCAACATATTGTGAATGGCAGGACCATGAGATCAATATCATTGATACCCCGGGGCATGTTGATTTTACAATAGAGGTAGAAAGAGCTTTAAAAGTCCTTGACGGTGCAATACTTGTTCTGTGCTCTGTGGGCGGTGTTCAGTCACAGTCCATTACTGTTGATCAGCAGATGAAGCGCTATAAAGTGCCTTGTCTGGCCTTTATCAATAAATGTGACAGGAGCGGAGCCAACCCTTCCCGTGTAATCGAACAGCTCAAGAACAAGCTTGGGCACAATGCGGTTGCCATGCAGATTCCAATAGGGCTTGAAGCGGATTTTGAAGGTTTGGTTGACCTGGTTTCTATGAAGGCTGTTTATTTTGATGGTATAAATGGAGAAAATATTCGTGTTGAAGATATTCCTGAGAACCTTTTGCCGGAAGCCGTTGGAAAGCGTGAAGAGCTGATTGATGTTGCTTCTATGTTTTCAGACGAACTCATGGAGGCTGCTCTTGAGGATAACATTACGGATGAACTCCTTATTTCTGCTGTGCGAACAGGTACAATTGCCCGCGAAATAACTCCCGTTTTTATAGGATCAGCCTATAAAAACAAGGGTGTTCAGCCGATTCTTGATGCACTAACAAGTCTTTTGCCCTGTCCATCAGAGATAGAAAATCATGCCCTTGATCTGAGTAATAATGAGGCTGAAGTAATTCTTTCCAATGATCCACAAAAACCGTTAGTTGCTTATGCTTTTAAGATAGAAGAAGGACAGTACGGGCAGCTTACCTATGTGCGTGTTTATCAGGGAACGCTTGCAAAGGGAGATACAATTTTTAATATCAGGACCGGAAAAAAGGTAAAAGTCGGCAGAGTTGCTCGCATGCATGCAAACCAGATGGAGGATATTGGAAAAATCTCGGCAGGATATATAGGGGCTCTTTTTGGTATTGATTGTGCTTCAGGCGATAGTTTTGCGTCTAAAGACGTTAATCTTACCATGACATCCATGTTTATACCTGAACCGGTTATTTCACTCGCCATTATTCCTAAAGATAGCTCGGCTGAAGTCAATATGTCAAAAGCTCTGAACCGTTTTTCAAAGGAAGATCCAACATTTAAAACATTTGTAAGTGAGGAGACAGGCGATACAATTATTTCAGGAATGGGAGAGCTGCACCTTGAAGTATATGTAGAAAGGATGCGTCGTGAGTACAACGCAGAAGTTACAATCGGTACTCCTACCGTATCTTATAGAGAAACTATTACGAGACTGGCTGAATTCAACTATACACATAAAAAACAGACAGGTGGCGCAGGGCAGTTTGGCCGTATAGCTGGTTATATGGAGCCGGTTATTGAAGAAGAATTTGTATTTGAAAACAAAATTACTGGTGGAGCAATTCCAACACAGTTTATTCCTGCATGTGAAAAGGGATTCAGAAAATGTCTTGGAAAAGGGCCTAAAATGGAATTCCCGGTTACTGGTTTAAAAATTGTTATCAATGATGGACAATCTCATTCTGTTGATTCGTCAGAGATGGCATTCCAGGCGGCTGCCCGTGGAGCTTTTCTGGAAGGTTATGCTAAAGCCAAACCGGTTATTCATGAGCCTATAATGAAAGTCGTGGTTGAGACACCTACTGAATATCAGGGCGCTGTTATGGGTTCTCTTAACCAGAGGCGGGGAATAATTCTTGCTTCTCAGGATGAAGGTTACATATGTGTTATCGAAGCTCAGATTCCTCTTGCTGAGATGTTTGGTTATTCCACTGTATTAAGATCATTAACTCAAGGTAAGGCTCAGTTTACCATGGAATTTTACATATATAAACAGGTTCCCAATTCGGTTGCCGAAGAGCTGGCAAAGAAGGCGGCAGAAGAAAAAAAGAAGAAGAATGTTGCATAGTAACAGTTCACGGTTTTTTCAGAAAACAACTGAAGCTCACATGAAATATAAACTTTCATTTATCTTAAAGAAAGGATTTTTAATATGTTAAAAAAGAAACTAATCTTCCGTAATCCTCTGAGGCTTATGGGGCATGAAGCAGAGGATATTCTTCATTCTGGAGGGTTTGGCGCTGTACTGGCGCGGGCTGGTTTAGGTAAAACAGCAATTCTTGTGCAGTTAGCGCTGGATAGTCTTCTGAGAAGCAAAAATGTTCTTCATATAAGTTTGGATGATTCAGTAAAAAAAGTGTGCCTGTGGTATGAAGAGGTGTTCCGAAATATTGCAGATCAATATAATATTAGTCAGATAGAGCAGTTATGGGAGACCATAGTGTCTCACCGGCTTATAATGACATTTAAGGTAGATGGTTTTAGCGTACCAAAACTTGAGGAAAGGCTAACCGATCTGATAGAGCAGAAAATTTTTTTACCGCAGGTAATTCTTATTGATGGCCTTCCATTTGATAAAGACATAAAAAAATCTTTAACAGAATTAAAAAAACTTGCTGAAAACAGTTCTATGCATGTCTGGTTTACAGTAAGGACGCACCGCCATGATGAACCTGGTCCGGATGGTATGCCGGCTTCTCTTTTGCACCTCGCTGATCTTTTTGATATTATTATTCAGCTTCAACCCGAAGGAAAAGAAATTCATGTTAAAGCGCTAAAGGGAGGACCTGCGGCTTGTGATTATCCTGAATTGTTTTTGGATCCTTCTACCATGCTGGTAAAAGGATAGCTTTGTCAAATCCAGGTTATCATCACTGTTCCAATTACTATTAAAATTATTCCAAACAGCCTGTAAGTTTGGTCCGAGGCTGTATTTAAATACCAGTTCCTGATATTATCAAAAGATTTTTTTGGGTTAAAAATAACAAAAACCCCCTTGCAGATAGCAATAATTCCAAGAAATACTATAAACCAGAAGCCTTGCGCCTGAAATGCGGAAATAATGAGCAGAAGACCTATTATAATTGCTGAAGCTGCAATAATTTTTTCATAACTTTTAGTCAGCACATTTTTAAGCAGATCTCTGTATTGTATAGTATAAAGAATCAAACATGAACCTGACGCAATACAACTAAAACTGATAAGATAGAGAAACCATTTCATTGCCGATGCACTCCTTATTGTTAAATTATAGGTAAAAGTTCACCACGGAACTACACGGAGTTTCACTGAAAAATATAAACAATGAGTAAGTGTAGCTACTCAGATTCATAGTTCCAGGGTTCAACGGTTAGAGAGCAATAAAAATTGAACGAGACAATCAACCGTGAACCTAACAACCTGAACAGTTACGATAATTCAGTGTAATTCCGTGAAAATCCGTGGTGAACTATTGCAATTATAGATTCTTATTCAGCCTTTCAAGATTTTCCCTTACTGATGTCATACCAGGATCCAAAGCCAGGGCTTTTTCATACATCCCGATTGCCATGTTAAGGTCTCCTTTTTCTCGGTAATTTGAACCAAGACTGGCATAATCAATAGCAGAAAAAGGATCAATTTCAACAGCCATTTTAAGGTTTTCAATAGACTTGTCATAGTCTTTAATCATAAAATATGAAAACCCGAGAGTATTATAAATTTCTTTCACATTATTTTCCGTTTCCCTGGCTCTTTCCAATTCATTTATGGCCTGTTCATACTTCCCAAGGTTATTGAAGCATGTTCCTGTATAAATCAAAATCCTGATCCGGTCATCATGTTGAGGCTTGGATTGCAAGGCCTTTGAAAATTCCTCAAGGGCTGTTACATAGTCTCCTGTTTCAAAATAACAAAGCCCTTTATAAAAGTGAAAAAAGTACTGACCCTGATATGCTATCTCAACACTTTTAAACGCTTTAAGTGCCTGATCGTACTGTCCGATTTTTGTATATCCAAGGCCAAGTCGGAAATAAACAGAATCGGTTTCTTCAATTGGGGAAAGATTCAGGGATTGCTTAAAGTTTTTTACGGCCTGAAAATCGTCTCCTGACTCCTGGCGCAACATTCCAAGATGATAGAGCAATGCTCCTGTCTGTTGGTTCGTTGAAGGCGACATCGGCAACCCTACAGAAGAACCAATTACCTGTTCTCTGCATCCAAGGCAGTCCCTTTTCGACTTATCTTGTTGATAATAATCGGCCCAAAATTCTTTCTGGCTGTGCGTTTCATAAATTTTTGCCGGACTTTCATTTTTGAGAAATGCTTCCATGCAACTGTAAACATTACAATCTTGAGCTGAGATAATCAGGGAATCAGGGCAAGGCCCTGTCATAGATAAGTCGTTAATTTCTATCTTGTCCAATGAATCATCAAGAATATCCTGGCGAAATAGATTGCAAACCACGTCTGTCATTTTTCTGGAATTTCCGATGCCGTAGTAAACCTTGTCCGTCAAAGACAGAAGTTTTTCATCCTTTGCCAGATTTAAAGTGCCTTTGTTCAGATAAAGACTGGGCAACAAAAAAGATTTTTTCAGCTCATCAAGCAGGTCTATAAGTTGGCTGGGCCTGACCTGGTCATCAGGAACAAAAACCGGCAGCAATATGAGTCTTGGCAGTTCCTGGTGCCTGTAACCTTCCTGGTCAAATTTGTCAGTCGACTGTTTCAGATATTTGTAACATAGCCGTATGGCATCCATGGCTGATGGTGGGGCAGGATGGACAATATGAACATAAAGTCTGGCAAAGAGGTGCTCGCTGAGAAACTTGTTGATATTTTTCTGGATACGTTCCACCTGGGGCATGCTGTCAGAAAGATTTTCCGAAACAAGATAAATATTTGATGTCAGGTTAAGATGTGAATAGAGGAACGATAACGTCTGCAAAATCCATTCAAGATTTCCTTGATTCTGTTCGTCAAGTATTACATATATTTTTTTAAAGGCAGGCTTGATCATTGTTTTGTTGTTCCGTTCACGACACAATTCGTTTCCCTCCATCCAGGGAATTGGCTTGCCACATTTGTTGAATTTTGTGTAACTCACGTCGGCCCATGTTATCGGTTTCGTAGTGAGATCCAATAGACAGATAGGCTGGACGATTGTTGTTCAACGGACGGATATTGTAGTCCTCATAGTGTCGAGCCATATGTGTGCCAAAATAAATTTGCAATTGCTGGGAGTTTGTATTGCCCATTATCTTGACCTTGTTTTTCTTCACAAACTCCAGGGTTTTCATCGCATCCTCAAAGGTTTCATAAGGAAGGCCGTATATGGTGAAAAGTTCAACTTCTATATCATGGTTCTGTGCAAGTCTAATTGCATCTGCTACCTTTTCAGTAGTTATATGCTTACCAAGCCTTGACAGAACACGTTCTGAAGCAGACTCAAGTCCAAAGGCAATTGTCCTTACACCTGCTCTTTTCATCTTTTTCAGCAATTCCGGGGTTACAAGATCCGCACGAGTCTGCAACCATATTTCGGGTTCAAGACCTTCTTTTAAGATATTATCAAGAATTTCTATAAGCCGTGACGGCCTATAAGAAATATTAGGATCAGCAAACCAAAATCTGTTTACACCTTTTTTTCTTATCCATCTAATTTCTTCAACAACTCTTTCAACGGAATGAAAGCTTATTTTGTGCTTGAAGGCATTAGGGGTGTAACAGTATATGCAGTGGTGCGGACAACCGCGGGATGTCAGCATAATTGCCTCCCTCATGCGTGAGTAATCAAACACGTCACTCAGATATGCTGAGGGATAACGATCTAAATCTGTGTAGCCTTCAAGTTCCGGTGTATCAAAAACAGCATTATTGTCATCTTTGTAACTAGCGCCGGAAAAATTCAAAAAGGGCGTTCCATTTTCAATAGCTCGCGCAATTCCCAGCAACGTAAGCTCGCCAGGAGATCGGCATATATAATCCACATCAGGTAGCTCTGCAAAAGCTGCCGAAGGCATGAAGGTTGCCTGAGGGCCGCCAATAGCTATCTTAATGTTATTGTCAATCGATTTTATG
>JAYEFW010000019.1:4533-6029 GCA_034658795.1 Thermodesulfobacteriota bacterium | reverse complement strand
TTCCTTAGATACTTTTTTAAAGGAGTTGGGAAATGATATATCCCACAACAGACTTTTGGGAATTAGTGCTGGATGTTATAGTAGACAGCGTTCTGCGAATTGCCTGTATCAAGAGTACAACAGACTTTTGGGAATTAGTGCTGGATGTTATAGGGCTCTCCCTTTGCGGTATTACAATTTTGTATCTAATTAGAAACAGGTCTACATATAATCAGTCTCTATTAAAAGAATCCGGAGAGGGAAATTCCAACAGATTTAATGATGAAGTGCTTGCTCAATTAGTAAAGCAACAATCAGACATGCCTTTTGAAACGATTTCCGATGCTATAGAGAAAGAGCGGATGCCTTTACATAGTTTGCAACCTTTTTCTGCAAAAGAGACGGGCCAGGTTCAGGAGGGCTCTTATAATAAAAAGAGTTCGGGCAGTGACAATTTGGCAGGTGACGAGTATGACGAGGTCGCAAGGTTGGCGAATTTGGGGTTGAGCGTAAAAAAAATTTCTGAGAGAGCAAAAATACCGAGAGGAGAGGTTGAGCTTGTTGTAAAGCTTAAGGGGCTCGAAAACTGAGCATCCTGTGGACTCTTCAGGCTGTTGATAGGCAAAAAAGGGGATGATTAGGCAAAAATTACCTCTGTTTTAATTGGTCGATTGGAGAAATGGTCGAGTGGGAAATTAAAATTGGCTGCGCTGGAGGCGCATTCCTTAACTTTAGGCACTTCAAGTACTTTGCTTGGTACGTCTCTTGCGTATTATTTTGGCAGGGTCAGGGTAAAATAGAAATTTTGGAGGTTGGAATATGAGTGGAGCGATAAATTTGCTTGCTGCCGGAGGAATATTCTATGAAAAAAAACTGGCAGTCTTGGCCAATAATCTTTCCAACATTAATACAGTTGGATTTAAGAGAGATCAAGCTTTTCGATTATCTGGTTTGAAAGAGAATCCTGAAGGGAGTTCAATTCCAGGCAAGTCGCAAAATTTTTTTCCCATTATGCCGTTTGGGACCAGAACCGACTTTTCTCCCGGTCCTCTGAAGCATACAGGGAATGCTTTAGATCTATCCTTAGACGGAAACGGTTTTTTCTGTATTAAAACATCTGAAGGGATTCAATATACCAGAAAAGGAAATTTTACACTCAATGAGAGCGGAGAGCTGGTCACCCAAGAAGGGTTACTTGTTTTGGGCGAAGGAGGTAACATAGAAATCAATGGCAAGAGTGTTGTTGTTGATGCACAAGGAAATATTTCGGTGGACGGAAATCCGGTCGACAGCATAAAAATCGTTGATTTTTCTCAGCCCTATGCCTTCGAGAAAGCCGGCAATTCATTATTTGCTTTTGCTGATCCAGACATTGCAGAAAATGAAGCCGAACAAGTTAAGGTGCGGCAGGGGTTTGTCGAATTTTCGAATGTAGAAGCCATAAGGGTGATGACGGAGATGATTGAGGTGCTCAGGGGATATGAGTCATACCAGAAAATTATTCAGTCTATACATGA